>NZ_KV836315.1:0-6194 GCF_001838335.1 Corynebacterium sp. HMSC075F02
GAAAGTCAGACACACTTTTTGCTACTTAACCCCAAGTTGGCGCCTACGCTTGTTATGCAACAAAAAGACCGGGAGGGTATTTCTACCTTCCCGGTCTGTATTGTGCGCCATCAGGGACTCGAACCCCGAACTCGCTGATTAAGAGTCAGCTGCTCTGCCAGTTGAGCTAATGGCGCTTACTGTTTCCTGCTTGGTGCTCTCTGTGTGAGCTCCTCGCCGGCAACGAGAAGATATATAACCAGGTTTCTGATTGTTTGTAAAATCGGCTGGTCAGATGCTGTTTTTGAATTGATGTTTTTGCATGTTTTTTGAAAGGTTTTGCGCAACCGTTTGAAAAAAGTTCAAAAAAAGTTTGGAAATCCTCAAAGTGGGGTAGGGCCTGTATCAATGCCATCGACGTTGGGAGTGTGCATAGATGTCGGAGTTACGTTCGACAGTGTTCAGTAACGTCCGGAAGCGTCCGGTGGCACTTTTGAATAGCGAACTGATTACTTTTCGGTAACGCAGCTTCAAGGGGGCGCTGTTTTCCCAGGTCGGTTGAAGTGCCCCGGTTTTTTGGGGTTGCACAGCAATTTTCCAGAGGGTTAACTGTAGGAACCGTTGGGCTACTTTGCGTGCTGCGCCCTGTGAGGGGTTGATGACTGCGATTGGGCAGTCAATAAGGCTTTTCAGTTAGGGCGAGCGTTTTATCGGTGGCTAGTGCCGCTGCAGGGCAGTCTGACCTTTTTCGAGGGCGCACCAGGGGCTGTAGCAGGACTCCGCTGTGTGTCGCAGTGTGTCCCCGGGACTTACTACTTAATAATTGCACTGTTGGAGTGAAGCACGATCATGCGGCAATCTTTTAAGCGCCTGTCGATGGCGGTGGTGACATTTGCGACCACCATCTCGCTAGCTGCTTGTACCGTCGGCGGAGATAATGCCGAGCAGCAAGAGGCGGAGAAGCCAGACGTTGGTCTTGTCGCCAGTGTGAAGGACGACGCCACCGATGTTTCGGTGGTTGACCCGATTTCGGTTCAGGTGGAAGAGGGACATCGCCTGGACAAGGTTGTTATGACCAACCCTGAGGGCAAAGAGGTCAAGGGCAAGCTCGACTCCAGTGGTACCAAGTGGACCACTGCAGAACCCCTGGGCTACTCAAAGACCTATGAGATTAACGCCACCTCGGGCACAGAAAAGCTGGCTACTTCTTTCACCACCGTCGAGCCGACTTCTCAGGTAAATGGTTACCTGTCCCCGCTGGATGGTTCCACCGTGGGTGTCGGTCAGACTATTGCTGTGAAATTCAGCGCGAGTATTTCGGACCGCAAGGCTGCTGAGGAAGCAATTAAGGTGACCACCGAGCCTAAGGTGGAAGGCGCTTTCTACTGGCTGAATAACAGTGAGGTGCGCTGGCGTCCAAAGGAGTACTGGAAGCCGGGGACCAAGGTTACCGTGAAGTCCGATATTTACGGCACGGATCTTGGTGACGATATGTACGGTGCGGAGTCCGCCGAAACCAGCTTCACTATCGGTGATGAAGTCATTGCTATCGCTGATGACGCGACGAAGACCATGGTCATTAAGAGGAACGGTGAAGTCGTAAACTCCATGCCTATCTCTATGGGGTCGAATGTTCACCCGACTCCGAATGGCCAGTACATCATCGGTGATCGCAACGAGACCATGGTGATGGACTCTCGTACCTACGGCCTGTCTCTGGAAAACGGTGGCTACGTCACGCCGGTTAACTATGCAACGCAGATGTCTTACTCCGGTATCTACGTCCACGGTGCACCGTGGTCAACGTGGGCACAGGGCAGCGTCAACCAGTCTCACGGCTGCATCAACGTCACTGACGCCAACGCTAAGTGGTTCCTGGACAACACTAAGCGCGGTGACATCGTGATTGTGAAGAATACGATTGGTGAGACGCTCTCCGGTGTTGATGGACTCGGTGACTGGAACATCCCGTGGGAGACCTGGAAGAAGGGCAACGCCGACGAGACCAGCTCTTGGTAGTCCATGTCCTCTAAGTGAGGCCATCATTTAAGCCACGCGGGTTAGTCCGTTTCCTAATCACCCAACATTCCCAGCTCCTGCGCCCGAGCAACAGCCGCGGTGCGGGAGCTGACGTCTAGCTTGGTGAAAATATGTACCAGATGCGATTTCACAGTCGCTTCGGTGAGCACCAGCTGTTCTGCAGTTTTTCTATTCGACATACCCCGCGCGACCAACTCGAGCACTTCGAGTTCGCGCGGGGTTAGTGCTGTATTGGGGTTGCGCATCCGACCCATCAAGCGCCCGGCCACTTGTGTGTTCAGCACGGTCTCGCCGCGAACGGCACGACGGATACCATCGATGAGCTCCTCCGGAGCGGCATCCTTCAGCAGATAACCAACTGCGCCTGCGGTGACAGCGCCGAGCACATCGGAGTCCGAAGAATAATTGGTCACCACCAACACTTCTGGAGCCTTTGCGCCGCGCCCGGCCAGTGCGCGGATGGCTGCGGTGGCATCAACTCCGCCTGCGCGGGTAGCAGTGCCAGGGGCCTCACCAAAGCGAAGGTCCATGAGTACCAGATCGATGTGGTCGCAAGAGTCGTCGTCAAGCGATGCGCGCACCTTCTCGACCGCCTCGTCACCGCTGGCCGCCTCGCCAACCACGACGATATCCGGCGCCGATTCAACGACTGCGCGAAGACCAGCGCGGACGATGGGGTGATCGTCGGCGATGAGGACTCCGATGGGCTTGGTCACCTGGCTAACTCCTCGGGTGATGTGAATGGTCGTTTCCTACCTGCATACCAGGCGCGGGACTTTAAGAGGCGAGCTCGTGCGGGATGCTGACGCTGACACCGCAGCCACGCCCCGGTTCCGACTCGATGGTGAAGGTGCCGCCGAGCTTCTCCACGCGTCGGCGCGCGTTGGCGATCCCCACGCTGTCGTCGTTAGTTGGTGCGGTGGGGTCGAAGCCGATGCCGTTGTCGACGCAGTCGAGCAGAATCTCGTCGGGCTGGTAGGTCAGGGTGACACGGCAACGCGTGGCGTGTGCATGCTTGACGACGTTCGCCAAGCTCGCCTGGGCCACCCTGATGATGGTTGCTTCGACGGTGGCCGGCAGCCGCGTGGGTGTGCCGTCGACGCAGAAGCTGACAGCATCGCCCAGCACCGTGGAGGAGCAGACTTTCTCCAACGCGCCGGATAGGTCTGCGCCTTCGAGGGGAGCCGGCTGAAGTGCTGCGATGATGCGCCGGGTCTCGGCGAGATTGTCGGCCGCAACCTTGCGGGCGAGCTGTAGCGAATCCACCGAGGTCTGGTCATGCTGAGTGGGAGCACTTTTCATGCGGGACTCCACCGAATGCAGCAGCAGCTGGATGGAGGAAAGCCCCTGCGCCACGGTGTCATGAATATCGGCTGCGAGGCGTGCGCGTTCGTCCAGCTCACCGGCACGACGGGACAGTGCTTCCGAGTGGGCGCGGGCAGCTGAGAGCTCCTCCAGCGCCTTGGTCTTTTCGATAGTCTCCTTCTGCAGGAGCCGGAACCCCAGCCCCACCGTGAGTACAAACGTCCCACCCAGAATGGGGCCGAGGACACCACCAAATGTCAGCGGAGTGTGGACGGCGATAGCACCGATTGCCGTCGCCGTCGTTGCCACCACCATAACCACGGCCATTAGGCCACCGGTGACCTGCAGAATTACGAAAAACAGCGGGAAGACCAGGAAAGAGGCATCCAGCGTCGCAAACGACATTGCCGCCCAGCACAGCAGCAGAATCACAAGCCAGCCCAACAGCAGGCCACGCGGCTTAGTCAGCGCGACCTCGTTGGCTACGTTGCCATGCCGAGCCCGACCAATCGGCCCGACCGAACCTGCGATGTACACCGCTAGAAAACACGCCGCATAGGTGATGATTCGCCACTGCGGATCCGGAACCACGCATACCGCCAGCAGCACCAGCACCAAAACATCCAGGGCAAACCGCAGTAATTGCCAGCTGCGGTTCAGGGTCTCAGGAGTATCCACGCTCTCGAGCTTAGGGCAGTTCCGCCTGCCAAAACACCGCTGACGAGCCGGAATTGTCAACATCAACCGAAAGTTGGAGACGAAGTTCAACCTCCATGGCGATTAAATCCGCCTTTGAATCCACGACCATAATGAGTATGTACCAGTCAATGAAAGAACTTCGAGCCGCTCCAGGCCGTGCCGCACTGATCACCATCACCGTCGGGATGATTGCTGTGATGGTCACGTTCCTCTCGGCTTTGGCCGCCGGCCTGTCCGCCCAGTCCGTCTCCGCACTGGACGAGGTCTACGACAAAAACGACGCCGTCGTCATCTCGGAGGGGGCCACGTCGCTGTCGTCGTCAAGTATCGGCGAGACGGCGCGAAAGAGCGTCCAGACGTGGGCGAACGATAACAACGCCACCATCCGCGATGTCTACGTCAGTCGTGCGCGCGTCGATGAAACGCCCGTCACCGTCATCTCCGACTTTTCGCTTAACGACGACCAGGTGGCCGTCACCGACGGCGTCAGTGAAACCGCCATTGCGGAAGGTGACTCGCTGACCCTGTCTGGCGCGATGGGCGAGCACGAGACCACCGTTGCGCGCGTGGCGGGGGATAAGTGGCTGGATCACCAAGCGGTCATTTATGCCGGGCGCGGCGTGATGGAAGACCTGACGCCGGGGCAGATGGTGCCAGCGGCGATGGTTGTCGACGAGTCCGCGGCGCAGCTGCCGAATGTCCCGGAAGGAACCATTCTGCGCGACGGCGAGCGCAATAACCTGTCGGCTTCCTACCAGGGTGAGCAGACTTCGCTGAACGCGATGACCTCGATGCTGTATGTGATTTCTGCGCTGGTGGTAGGCGCGTTCTTCACCGTGTGGACTGTTCAACGACTGCGTGGTGTGGCCATTTCCTCGGCGCTCGGTGCGTCCCGCTCCGTGCTGGTGGCTGACTCTCTGGCGCAGGTCCTGGCCGTGCTGGCAATCGGAGTCGGCGGCGGTGTTGCGGTGACTGCAGCGGCGGGCTGGGCTCTGCAGAGCGGCGACGTCATGCCAATTGTGGTAGATGCTTCCACGACCGTCGTACCGGGGCTCATTCTGGCCGTGACCGGCGTAGTTGGTGCGCTGCTGGCACTGGTGCCGGTATTCCGCGTCGATCCGACCACCGCATTGGCGAATGCGTAGTGGCTCGTTAGTACGGCCTAGCACGGCGGCTTCCCACAGAACACTCACATCGCGTTAATCATGCACAACCTGCAACTGAGGAATTGAGGAATTGAGGACAAAATGACTACCTACATCGACAACCAGGCTCCCGTGGTACTCGCTCTAAAGAACATCTCGCTGACCGTCCAAGATGGCGACAACAAACGCACCATTTTGGATGACATCTCGCTGAAGATCCGGGCAGGCGAGGTAGTGGGACTGGTCGGACCATCGGGTTCCGGCAAGTCGACTCTGTTGACCATCGCAGGTTGTTTGAAGAGTGCCGATACCGGACATGTCACGCTGTACTCCAACAAACAGGACGCGAACGGTGCAGGCGCGGACGAGAGTGCGGAAAGGAAGGCCATTGATTTGAGCGCTCGCGGCGCGGATGCTGCCAAGATTCGTCGCGAACACATCGGTATTGTTTTCCAGCAGCCGAATCTTCTGCCAGCGCTGACGGTTAAGCAGCAGCTCATCGCAATGCGGCGACTGGGCCGTGTTTTCGGGTGGCCCGCGGGTGGCCGTCGTGAAGCGGAGAAGCGCGCGGATGAGCTGCTAGAGGCAGTCGGACTGGCTGGGCTGGGAGAACGTCGCGTGAGCCAGCTTTCCGGTGGTCAGCAGGCGCGCGTCAATGTTGCGCGCGCACTGATGAATGAGCCGGAAGTGCTGCTAGTCGACGAACCGACCGCGGCTTTGGATCAGAAGAGTGCAGGGGCGGTGACGCGACTGATTATGGATGTGACGCGGAAGATGGGTGTGGCCACCCTGTACATCACCCACGACCTGGGGCAGCTCCACGGTGCCGACCGAATCGTGGAGATGGTTGACGGCAAGCTGCAGTCCGCGGATGCAGGCTTGGTGGCTACTCGGTAGTGACTATGGGGGAGGAGGCGGCACCGAAAAGGCTGGGTCAGATAACCACGCCGCCGGAAAGGCTCACATTTTTGGCCTTTAACCCCAGAAATTACGGGCTGCAAATGTGAAACTGTGTGAGTTTATGAC
>NZ_KV836316.1:0-10742 GCF_001838335.1 Corynebacterium sp. HMSC075F02
TGGCATGCGGACACACTTTTCTTTACTTAACCCGGCGTCGGCGTGGGTAATGGACAAAAAGTGTGTCTGATTCTCAAGATGGTGACTGGTGAGAAGCCAAAAACTACGGGCTGCAAATGTGAAACTGTATGAGTTTATGACACTTTCAGGCCATTTTTCGGGCTATTTTTGTCATAAACGTAGTCAGTAACTTGCATCGCCCCAACGCCGCCAGTCATAAACGTAGTCAGTAACTCGCATCGGTGTCACTGGGGGAGAGGGGGGGCTTTACCCGGGTTTGGTGGGGAGAGCTTTTGCCACAGTCTAGGTTGTCCCGAGCCCCGGGGTCCAGATGTCAGTTTTCAACTTACAATATCTGCCATGAACTGGCGATTTGCTTATGTTCAGCGCTGTTCTGTAGAGTAACAACTCGTGCGCAGCGCTGGTAATCCAGAAAGCTGAGCACGGCATTTAAGGCCCTGTGGCGCAGTTGGTTAGCGCGCCGCCCTGTCACGGCGGAGGTCGCGGGTTCAAGTCCCGTCAGGGTCGCCACTTGATTAATTTCAAGTCTGGCCAGATAGCTCAGTCGGTAGAGCGTCCGCCTGAAAAGTGGAAGGTCAGCGGTTCGATCCCGCTTCTGGCCACAATTAATCCCCAGTCCGGAAACGGGCTGGGGATTCTTTGTTTTACCAGGTGTTTGTCGCGGGGATCGTCGTAAAGCACAGTGCATCGAGCCGTGCGAAAGCCTTAAAGTGGGGGAAACTAAACCGCGTACGCACCCTAGCGGATAGGATGTTGTGCATGAGTAAGGAATTCGCCTCAGCAGGAACGCTGTCCGACGATAAGACGCTGCCGTGGGTCGTGCGCATCTTCGTCTACACGGATGCTGAGGGCAGCCAATCGGCTGCTGAGAAGGTTCGTGGGGTGCTCGCGGAACTGATTCCGGATCAGGAAGTCAACGTCTACGAGGATGTCATGCCCGATGTGGGGCGCACCTCTTCGCTCGCTGATTTGTGGGCGGAGGCCAACCCGGGCATGGATCCGGGGGATCGGAAGCGTTACCGCATCAGTGTGGTGGCTCCGGGGCTGTCTCACTGCGAAATGGCGGACCTGGCAGGCCCGCTCGCTGAGGCCGTCAGCCCGGGGTGGGCAGAGGGGGAGGCTGCGACCAAGGTCGCGAAGGGCGATGTCCCGTGCCGTGTCGCTGTCGGGCGTGCCGACGAGCACCCGGGCGAACCCCCGCTAGTGCAGAATTAACCAGAATTCGGAATTAATCCGAAGCGAGAGCTGTTATCTGGGTTACATCCTAAGAGTCGTTTGCAATGACGACGCTTCACAACCATGAGAGGGAAGTGATTCCGAAAATGGCACACACTATTTCGCATGATGAGGCCGGTCAGCGCTACGTTCTCACCGTAGAGGGAGAAGAGGCCGGCTTTGCCGCTTACACCCCGGTGGAAGGTGCCCTGGACTTTGACCACACGGTTGTAGATGGCAAATTCCGTGGACAAGGCCTGTCCAAGCCGCTTATCGCAGGCGCGCTGGATGATGTTCGGAAGAACAACCGAAAGATTCGCACCAGCTGCTCCGCTGTTGCCAACTTCGTGGAGAAAAACCCGGACTACCAGGATCTACTGGCTGACTAGTCGCTGAAGGGCGAAGAACGCACAAAGAAGCCGGCCGGCTGCTCACGATAGGAAGAGCAGCCGGCCGGCTTTTGTATGTAGAGCTAGTTTTAGGGCGGGGCTAGATGAAGTCTCCGTCACCCTGGACGTACACCGCCGGATCGCACAACGGCTTGTGCTCTTCGGGCTTGGCAGGGCGTACGCGGCCCGGAATTCCTATCACGATGGAATCGGGTGGGCAGCTGTGGGTGACCACGGAGTTGGCGCCGATTGATGAGCCTGCACCAATTGTGATGGGGCCAAGGACTTTCGCACCTGCTCCGACGGTGACGTTGTCCTCCAGGGTGGGGTGGCGTTTTACCTTCTCCAGTGAGCGGCCGCCAAGCGTCACGCCGTGGTAGAGCATGCAGCCGTCACCGATTTCTGCGGTTTCGCCAATGACGATGCCCATACCGTGGTCGATGAAGAACCTTCGGCCAATTTGAGCGCCCGGGTGAATCTCAATACCAGTCAGCCAACGGGAAAACTGTGCGAGTACTCGTGCAATGCCCTTGAAAATCCCGCCTCGTTTCCAAAGGCGGTGCGAGAATCGGTGAATCCAGATTGCGTGTAGGCCGGAGTAGACAATGGCATTTTCTACATCACTGCGCGCAGCTGGGTCATGCGCGCGGGCATTGTCCAGATCCTCTTTGAGGATTCGGAAAAAGTCACTCATGGGCGTCAATTCTATCTGGTCGGAGGTGTGGGCAATGCAAAAACCCGCTTGCCGACGGAAAGTGCCAGCTAGCGGGCTCTGCAGAGAAGGTTACGGGTGCTTATAGTGCTCGGCTTTAGTCGCGCAGATCCTCGTACAGGATGGAGGAGACGTAGCGCTCGCCGAAGTCAGGAACAATCACGACGATGTTCTTGCCCTCGGACTCCGGGCGGGCTGCAATCTCGAGAGCAGCCTTGATGTTTGCACCGGCGGAAATGCCGCCGAGGATGCCCTCGGCTGCAGCGACCTTGCGGGAGACCTCAATAGCGTCCTCGTTGGTAACCGCAATGATCTCGTCGAGAAGCTCCTGATCGAGAACCTCTGGGACGAAGTTTGCGCCCAGACCCTGAATCTTGTGCGGGCCGGCGGTGCCCTCGGTCAGCAGCGGGGAGGCCTTCGGCTCAACGGCAACCAGTTGGATGTCCGAGTTGTGCTTCTTCAGCGTGCGACCAGCACCGGTAATGGTGCCGCCGGTGCCGACACCAGCCACGAAGTAATCAACCTTGCCGTCGGTAGCTTCCCAGATTTCTTCACCAGTGGTTGCCTCGTGGATAGCCGGGTTGGCCGGGTTGGCGAACTGGGAAGCCAGGATTGCATTGTCGGTGTTAGCCACGATTTCGTTGGCCTTATCGACAGCACCGCGCATGCCATCCGCGCCCGGGGTGAGTACAAGCTCAGCGCCGAATGCGCGCAGAACGACGCGGCGCTCCTGGCTCATGGTGTCCGGCATAGTGAGAATGACTTTGTAACCGCGGGCTGCGCCGACCATTGCCAGCGCGATACCGGTGTTGCCTGAGGTGCCCTCGACGATGGTTCCGCCCGGCTTGAGCTCGCCAGAGCGCTCGGCGGCATCGATAATTGCGTTGCCGATGCGGTCCTTGACCGAGTTGGCAGGGTTGTAAAACTCCAGCTTGGCAATCACGTTGCCCGGCAGGCCCTCGGTAACACGGTTGAGCTTAACCAGCGGGGTGTTGCCGATCAGTTCAGTGACATCGTTATAAATAGTCATTAATCTTATCCATTCCGGAAATCACAGAGGACTTCCTAATGAGTTTTCGCGTGTAGCCGTAGTGTACGCCTGATCCTGCAATTAGTACAGACCAGTTCGTCTATTTCATGGCTTGCGTAGGGAAGTGGAAGCTGTCAGTTCCGGTGTCGCCACCGTCATAGTCGCCGCGGCCGGCGTCGTCGCAGTCGCACCGCTATTGTCGCAATGCTCCTGCTCTTGCCGCGTTAACGCTATCTCATTGCCTTGCTCGTCCTTACCTCCATTGTGAGGGTAAAGAGCATTAAAGTTTCTTAGAATCCACTATTCTGAGACGTGATTTACAGTGCACGGGAATGCCTTGTAAATAGGCAGCGGCCCTCGCCACTGTGATTGGGCGCGATTGCGGCCCTTATCTGCACAGCGGTTATATGCGATAACCGGAAAACGCAGACAATGGACTCAGCGATTGCGGTGCTTCGTCGAAGCCACTCAGGGGGACTCAAACCTTTGGGGAAGGAGGCGAAGCATTAATAGAAGTGTGAAGCTTTCCTCAGCCCATCAGCCAGGAGACCGACTGTAAATCATCCAATTCGCGTCCGCGGATTGGCGGTCGAGCGGTGCTGTCGAGGTGAATAGCGCCGTAGAAAGATGATTTACATCATGCATATTGCTGAGGGATTTCTCCCAGTTACTCATTGCATTGGGTGGGGCGTAGCTGCCGCTCCCTTTGTCATTCACGGCGCAATTCAAGTCAAGCGCACTATGAAAGAACATCCCGGTAGCGGCATGCTGCTCGGTGCTGCTGGTGCGTTTACCTTCGTGCTCTCCGCAATCAAGATTCCATCTGTGACGGGTTCCACTTCGCACCCGACAGGTACAGGTTTTGGTGCTGTAATCTTCAAACCTCCGGTGATGGCGCTGCTTGGCTCCATCGTGTTGCTCTTCCAAGCAATCTTGCTCGCTCACGGCGGCATTACGACGCTCGGTGCGAACATCTTCTCCATGGCAATCGTCGGCCCGTGGGTTGGCTACGCCTTCTACGTATTGACTCGAAAGCTCGGCGGAGGCCTACTACCAGGTGTGTTTATGGCAGCGTTCTTCGCTGACCTCTCCACCTATGTTGTGACCTCCGTGCAGCTCGCTCTTGCACACCCGGCAAACCCGGGCGGTGTCGGCGGCGCTCTGGCTACATTCCTCGGCCTGTTCGCTATCACGCAGATTCCGCTGGCGATCATCGAGGCTCTGGTCACCGTCATTCTCATGCGCACCCTGCTGGCCGTGGCACATTCTGAGCTCCTCGATCTCGGCTTCCTGTCCCGCTTCGGTGATGCGCCAGCACCGGCGCTGGAGGCGAAAGCTGCAGAAGCCACGGCTGACGCTGTTGCAGGATCTGTCACTTCGCAGAATGCGGCAGCTGCATCCGTATCTGGCCAGAAGCAGTAGCCGTCGTCAAGCGAAAAGAAGCGAAAGAGAGCACGATTATGAATGCAAAAAACAACGCGCAGATTGTCGACGCACAGGCAGCTAGCCAGCCGAAGAAGAACTCCGTGTGGGTCAGCGTTGGTCTCATTGTCCTGGTAGTCGTAATTGCCATGTTCCCGCTGTTCTTCAACTACGGGGACGACGACGCCGAGGAGCCGTTCGCCGGCACTGATGCCACCGCTACGGAGACAATTCAGGAAATCGACCCGAACTACGAGCCGTGGTTCGAGCCACTCGTCGGCGAGCTGCCGGGTGAGGTCGAGTCGGGTCTGTTCGCGCTCCAGGCCGTTATCGGTGCTGGCGTCCTGTTCTACGTTATTGGCTTCTACCGAGGGAAGGCTGCTGCGCGTTCGGACAAGCGCGAGAAAGAGCAGTGAATGCGCTAGAAGCTGCAGCGGCGCGCAGCGCTTGGGCACGCCGCAACGTGGGTGAAAAGATTCTGCTGCTCGGTGGGCTGCTGATTCTGGCGGTTGCGCTACCGCCAATTCCCTTTGCGCCTGTCATTGCGGTCATTGCTTGGTCTATTGCGTACATAGCCCGAGTGCCCCGCAAGCTGTATGTGGCAATGGTGCTGGCACCGGCGGCTTTTGTGCTCGTCGGCGCGTTTCCGCTTTTGGTAGCGCTTACTCCCGACGGTCTCGCGTGGTCGCCGGATGGCCCGCAGCGAATGGCGCAGGTTGTGATGCGTTCGTTTGCGGGTATCAGCTGCACGATGGTCTTTGCGCTGACCACTCCGATTTCGGAGCTCATTGCCTGGCTCGACAAGCACGGCTTGCCGCGATACTTGACGTACCTCGCCGAGGTGATTTACCGGATGACCGGCGTGCTGATTCACTCCGCACACTCGATGACGGAAGCGCAAGCACGACGCTTGGGACACTCCACGCGCCGGGCGATGATCCGAGATGTAGCGGCACAGTCCGCCAGCCTCTTTGTAATTGCCTTTACCCGCGCGCGCAAGATGCAAGAGGGAATCGAGCTGCGCGCCGATCCGAGCGCAATGAAAGTACTGGTGATTTCGCGGCCCAGGCAGCCGAAGTTCATCGCGATATCCAGTGCATTACTTTTGTCGTTGATTGCGGCCTGGGCGCTGCTGAAATGGGGTGTATAGGGATGTCGAGCAGCAGGAAAAATCGCGCTGATCACGTACATGGTGCCAACGGTGTCATTGTCGAAGCGGCTGCAGTTACATACGCTTACGACGAAACCCACGTTCTGAAAGGCGTGGATCTGGCAATTTCGGGTGGCGAGCGCCTAGCGCTGTTGGGGGCAAACGGTTCGGGCAAGTCCACGCTGTTGCGTATGCTCGCGGGAGCGTCTAAGCCCAATAGTGGTGAGGTCCGCCTTGACGGCACCGTCTACACGTACTCCCGGCACGGCCGCAATGCGGTCCGTCGCTCAGTGCAGATGGTCACGCAGGATCCGGATGAGCAAATCTTCGCGGCTAGCGTGTTTGCAGACGTCTCGTTCGGTCCCGTCAACCTGGGGCTTAAGAACGAGGAAGTCGAACGGCGCGTCCGGCAGGCTCTAGGTACCGCCGAGATCACCGATCTCGCCGAACGCGTTCCGCACCAGCTTTCCTATGGTCAGCGCAAGCGCGTCGCTCTCGCTGGTGCGCTGGCGATGCATCCGCGTGTGCTGCTTCTCGACGAGCCCTCCGCCGGCCTCGATCCGCAGGCGACCCGAAAGCTTGCACACACGCTCAATCAATTGCGCGATCAGAGCACTGCCGTCGTCGTCGCCACGCACGACATCGACTTCGCGTGGAATTTCGCCGATAGGGCAGCGGTGCTTGCCGACGGCAAACTGCGCGTCGGCGCCAAGGAAGAAATTTTGGCCGATCGACGGTTGGTCGAACATGCTCGACTGGCTTTGCCCTGGGCGCCCGTGGTCTCCAAGGCGATTGGGCGAGATGTGTGCCATCCAGAGGATGTTTAGGCGAGTGGCTTGGTTGGTGAATAGCTCATCGATATGTGCAGCTAAACCGCGCTAAAAATGAGAAAAACGCCCGCGGGCAGGGCGTAATGCCTATGAAAATAGGCCTAGAAATATAGGCGAAGCTGTCGCATTTCTTCGCTTCCATTTCACGTCACACCTGTCCGCGGGCGATCTCCGTGGCCGTGGCACTTTGCAGTGCCCTCGGCGCATCAGGCAGGTATTCGGACTTTCTGGCGTGACCGACAATAAGGGGATGACGACTGCCGCAAGCTTCAATGCTTACGTGCAGATCCTTATTATCAATTTTCCTACTTTTCGCCGCTTCCCAAGGTTGAAATAACCTCAGTGCCGTTGGCGAATTTTGTTCCAGATTACCGCTGCGGGACAGTTCCGGAATTGCACCGGATTCCCTCTTGCGTTTGCTGTGCACCACCTTCGGACAACCACGTGGAGGACGTAGCATTGAAAGTGGAACTCAACAAAACCTGTTGCATGTATGACAATAGCGCACGATGCAAAATAAGCGAAGGTCTTTTTCGAAAATGTCCGCATTGGGGGTAAAACGCCGTTCATTACCCTCTGTTATCAACATTCACGCAGTTTGTTAGCGGAAAAATAGCTACCCCCTGCCTTGTATTTATTCGGCCGAGGCGGGGCTAATGACAGGATTTATCCTGGTATTTTCTTTACGTACTTGTAGAGAAACCTAGTTGTTTCCTAAGATTGTGTGACGGATGCCTTAATGCAGGTGTACCCGTTCGGAGGGTACTATCTACTTTGTACGGTTTACAGCCCCCGAAAGGGTCAGTGGCCGCTGAGCGGTAGTTGGCCATTTCGTAGGAGTGTAAGTCGGCGCGAAGTCACAGGCTGATGGTGCCTCTGTGGGTGCCAGTGAAGCAATTTG
Source organism: Corynebacterium sp. HMSC075F02 (assembly GCF_001838335.1). Taxonomy (NCBI): domain Bacteria; kingdom Bacillati; phylum Actinomycetota; class Actinomycetes; order Mycobacteriales; family Corynebacteriaceae; genus Corynebacterium; species Corynebacterium sp. HMSC075F02. The sequence goes on from NZ_KV836316.1 coordinate 7,671, forward strand.
CCCGTTACGCAGGAGGACGCGAGATGGATCCCCACCGCATTCTGGACGACAATGAGGTTATTAAGTCGTCCTTGGTCGCCCTAAAGAATGCGACTGGTATTCCGGTCACAATGTATGCGGAAGTCACCGATAACTCTAAGATGCAGATCAACAACTGGGTTGGCCTGCGTACTCCGGCCCTGCAGAATCTGACTGTGGAATCGGGTGCGGGTGTCGGTGGTCGCGTGTTGGCCACGCGCCGCCCGGTGGGTGTCAGTGACTACCTGCGCGCCAAGGTTATTACCCATGAGTATGACGACAAGATTCGTGACGAAGGCCTGCACTCGCTGGTCGCCGTGCCGGTGATCGTTTCGCGTCTTGTCCGTGGCGTGCTCTACGGTGGCGTGCACTCCTCGGTGCGCCTGGGGGACAAGGTTCTTGAAGAGGTCACAATGACCGCCCGTTGCCTGGAGCAGGACCTCGCTGTCGTCGATGCCTGCCGCAACATGGATCGTTCTGGCAACGGTAAGGGCGGCCGCATCATGAATGGCGCTGAGTGGGAGCAGGTTCGTTCCACGCACTCCAAGCTGCGCATGCTCGCTAACCGTGTGGATGACGAGAAGCTGCGCCAGGAACTCGAGGTGCTCTGTGACCAGATGGTCACCCCGGTTCGCGTCAAGCAGACCACCAAGCTGTCGGCTCGTGAGCTCGATGTTCTCGCCTGTGTCGCCCTCGGTCACACCAACGTCGAGGCCGCAGAGGAAATGGGCATCGGTGCCGAGACGGTTAAGTCCTACCTCCGCTCCGTAATGCGCAAGCTGGGCGCCCATACTCGCTACGAGGCCGTCAACGCGGCCCGTCGCATCGGCGCACTGCCGTAAACCGCTTGACGACGGTTCCTTTGCGCCCAAACCCGCGGGTATTGGGGTAGTCAGTTCTGCTACTTGCTCCGCTACTTACCCCCTGCTTGCCGCTGGGCTTCGCGCTCACCACCGGGGATCCACTTAACGTCGTTTCCGTCATTGGCCACTCTCGAAAGAATAAACAACAGGTCAGACAGGCGATTGAGATACTTCGCCGGTAGGACTGAGGTGGTTTCGGGAAATTCGCGGCAGGCAGCCCATGCTGCACGCTCGGCTCGGCGAGTAATCACCCGAGCTGTGTGTAGCAGTGCTGCGGCTGGTGTGCCTCCCGGGAGGATGAAGGAATCCAGTTTCGGCAGTTGTTCATTGAATTGGTCGCACCAGTGCTCGAGTCGCTCGATGTAATCCGGCTCGATACGCAACGGCGGGTACTTCGGGTTTTCTTCAATAGGTGTTGCCAGGTCGGCTCCGGCATCAAATAGGTCATTCTGCACGTAGCGAATGACAGCCGAGATTTCGTCGTCAAGCGTGCCGAAACTGAGCGCCTGGCCGAGTGCGGCGTTGGCCTCCTCGCACGTGGCGTAGGCGATAAGGCGAGAATCATCCTTGGGAACGCGGCTGAAATCGGATAATCCAGTGGTGCCGTCGTCGCCGGTGCGAGTGTAAATGCGAGTTAGATGAACGCTCATAGCTTCAAGCCTAAGCGCGATATTGCGAAATGTGGTTGGCTGGGGGAGTGGGAAATGAGCGATTTCTGGTTAAAGGCGGAGCGACGCTAAATGGTCAGGTTCAGATTTCCGGGGCGAAGAACTCGGTTCTGAAACTGATGGGTGCGGCGCTTCTCGCCGAGGGCACGACAGTACTGACGAACTGCCCTGAAATTGACGACGTGCCATTGATGCAAAAGGTCCTCGAAGGGCTCGGCTGCTCCGTGACGCGCGAGGGCGACCGGATTGAAATCACGGTGCCCGAAGAACTCTCGCATCACGCCGATTTCGATGCCGTGCGCCAGTTCCGCGCTTCGGTCTGTGTGCTCGGGCCGCTGACGGCGCGTACCCGTAACGCGATTGTCGCACTGCCCGGTGGTGACGCTATTGGTTCCCGCCCGCTGGACATGCATCAGGCTGGCCTGGAGAAATTGGGCGCGCGCACCTATATTCACCACGGTTGCGTGGTGGCTGAGGCGGGGCGTCTCAAGGGGGCGAACATCAAGCTGGACTTCCCGTCCGTCGGCGCGACCGAGAATATTCTGACCGCGGCCGTACTAGCGGAAGGTACGACTGTGCTGGATAACGCCGCCCGTGAGCCCGAAATTGTCGACCTGTGCGAGATGCTCGTGGAGATGGGCGCCAAGATTTCGGGTGCGGGATCTAACACCATCACGGTTGAGGGCGTAGAGAAGCTGCACCCGACTGAGCACAAGGTTGTCGGCGACCGAATTATCGCAGGGACCTGGGCTTATGCTGCAGCGATGACCGGCGGCGATATTACGGTCGTTGGCATTAACCCTAAGTACCTGCACCTTCCTCTGGAAAAACTGAAGAACGCAGGCGCTCAGGTCGAGACCTACCCGCAGGGCTTCCGCGTGCGTATGGACGGGCGTCCGCAGGGTGTGAACTATCAAACGCTGCCATACCCAGGCTTTCCGACGGACATGCAGCCCATGGCCATTGCTCTGTCCGCGGTGTCCGAAGGGACGTCAGTGCTTACCGAGAACGTTTTTGAGTCGCGCTTCCGGTTTGTCGACGAGATGATTCGCCTCGGCACGGACGCGACTATCGATGGCCACCACGTGATGATTCGCGGAAAGGAAACGCTGAGTTCCGCACCTGTGTGGTCTTCGGACATTCGCGCCGGAGCGGGACTAGTGCTTGCTGGGCTGTGTACTGAAGAAGGTGACGTCACTGAGGTGCACGATGTCTATCACATCGACCGTGGCTACCCGGGCTTCGTAGAGACACTCAATTCTCTTGGCGCATCGGTTGAACGGGTTAGCTAGTGATTGTTGGCCTCTGGTCAATGGCTAACGGCTAAGCGCACGGTGCTAGTTAAACGCGCGGTGCGGAAAACCATCGCAAGTCTTCGGTTCTGGATGCTTCAGAACCGTAGGGAGTGATTCTCCAGTGGTGGCTTGTGGTGGTTTTCGCTATTTTACCTGGGGTTTTGTGTCTTTGGGTGGGGTGTGTGTAATGTATCTGGAGGTCAGCGTGGCCAGGCAGTTTATGTGTTT
>NZ_KV836317.1:0-1432 GCF_001838335.1 Corynebacterium sp. HMSC075F02
GGTAGGTTCAGGCGGTGAATGCATCACCACTTTCGACCAGGAGAAGTAGTGAAGCAAACCCGCCGAACGAAATACAGTGCCATCAAACCCATTGCGCTTCAACACATCGCCAACGGGGCATCAGCAAGCGCAGTTGGACGTGAGTTAGGGATACCCTCACCAACTGTCAGGCGGTGGGCGCGACAAGCCGGAATTGAGATCCAGCACCAATCGCACTACCCGAAGGTCTCGATGATGCATAAGCATCGCGTGATCTACGAGATGCTTATGGCCGGCACATATAGTGTTGCCGAGATTGCCGCGCAGGCTGGGGTGTGCACAACCACGGTGTATAACCGGCGGGCTAGTTTAACCACTATGAATACCCGCAGTCGGATAACACCTGGTGATGTATCTCGTGTTGGTACTGGTCGGCGGCTAGGGCTGACGGAACGCTTACTTATTGCCGATTGCCTGCGGGCAGGTCATTCGCACCGGCGTATCGCCCAGATAGTCTGTCGTAGTCAATCCACTATCAGTCGTGAAATCGCACGCAACAGCGTCGATGGTATCTACGATGCCTATCACGCTGATCAGGCCAGCCGCGGGCGTCTTGCTCGTCCAAAGCCGCGCAAACTCGATGACAATCGATTTTTGCGCGCCCAGGTTGTCAATCTGCTCAACCGTGGCGCCTCGCCGCGTCAGGCCAGTGGCAGGTTGGCTGCACTGTGGGGTGATAATACGTCCATGACTATTAGCCACGAGTCGATTTACCAGGCCCTTTACGTACAAGGGGCAGGCAGCTTGCGCAAAGAACTTGTGTTTGAAAAGTCCTGCCGGACTACCCGGCCAGGGCGTAAACCCCGCTCGCTTCTCGCAGGGGTGCCCAAGCCACGTGGAAAACGCTGGACTCATGATGCCAATATTTCACTTCGCCCAGCCGAAGCCAATGATCGTGCGGTACCCGGTCATTGGGAAGGCGATTTGATTATTGGCGCAGATGGCACCAGTGCTTTAGCGACGTTGGTGGAACGCCGCAGCAGGTTTGTGCTGCTCGGCAGACTCGGCACTGACCATACTGCCGCCAGTGTCAATGAGGTGATGGTACGGATGATTCGTCGGCTCAAAGAGTCGATGGACACCACGATTTCGACGTTGACCTGGGATCAGGGAGTGGAGTTTGCCAAACACACGGAGTTTTCTGTCGCGGAGAATATCCAGGTGTTTTTCGCCGATCCGCATTCGCCGTGGCAGCGAGGTAGCAATGAGCGGATGAACCGGGATATCCGGTTTTATTTCCCCAAAGGCACCAACTTTACCGATGTCACCGACCAAGAGGTCGCCGAGGCGGAAGCATTGCTGAATAACCGGCCGCGGGTAGTGCTCGACGGGTTAACTCCTCGGGAGGTAATCTCTGGTGTTATCCATGATGCAATGACCGCCTGACCCTACC
>NZ_KV836318.1:0-697 GCF_001838335.1 Corynebacterium sp. HMSC075F02
ACGCGTTGCGCATGGACGAGGCATCGTTGGATTATCGCGTTCGGCCAGCAGGCTTTAATCGCAGTAAGTGCGCCTTGTCCGCCGTCGAGGACGACGCAGAGCGGCTCAGCGATTTTGCGGAGTAGCTGCGTGTAGGCGTGGGCGGTTTCGTGTTTGGTCCAGTGCCATGCGATGACGTGGTCGTGGCTGGCTGCGACGAGCAAGCATCCGGCGGCGGTGTAGGTACCGTCGATGAAGATCTGGTCGTAGATGCGCTGTGGGTCACCGTCGTTGGGGATGTCGATGAGCCAGAACGGTTTGAATCGGCGGTCAAGTGTCCAACGGCTTACCCCTTGTTGCTGGGCGAGTTCAGACAACGTTGCTGTGGAGGTGGCATAAGAGACGAAGGCTTTAAAGTCGCGGGTCTGCGTGCGGTCGGTGCGGGTTCGTGTCGTGGAACTGCCGCAGTTCGGGTCCTTGCATCGCCACCTGGTTGTGCCTTTAGAAGTGGTTCCGTTTTTCTTCATTTGCCCAGCGCATATCGGGCATCGTGGTCTGTTTTTACTCACCCGGAAAGCACACCAACCCCCGATTAGCACATGCGGGTGCCATTCCGGTGGATTGAACACTAATCGGGCGGATATAAGGTCTTGATGCTTATATCCGCCCGATTTACCCAGCCTAATCAGCAGTAATGCTGAAAGTCAGACACACTTTT
>NZ_KV836319.1:0-854 GCF_001838335.1 Corynebacterium sp. HMSC075F02
CCCGGAAAAGACACACTTTTCTTTACTTAACCCGGATGCGGGGCGGGGGTTTGGGGTAGGGGCTCGAGTGAGGGGCTCTGGATTAAGCGGGGGCAGGGGCTCGAGTTAGAGGCTCGAGTTAGAGGTCAGCCACTCATCGATGAGCTATTCACTTATGGTTCCGCTGGGGCTCATCGATAAGTGAATAGATTATCCATAAGTGCGCGCCAAATGTCTGCAAACGTGACAAGAAATACCGCTGCCTACCTGCTGATTTGTGCTTAGTGGTGATTTCGGGTTAATCTTTGCAAGGCTTCACGGAGAGCACAGAGCGAAACGAAGCGGTCAACAATTGGCCACAGAGTTACGTGCTGGGTTCAACGGATGCTGATGCCCCCTTAGCTCAGTCGGCAGAGCGTTTCCATGGTAAGGAAAAGGTCGACAGTTCGATTCTGTCAGGGGGCTCTGTTCTTTTATACGGACTTATGTCCGGTAGAGAATAGGGGCGATGTAGCTCAGATGGTGAGAGCGCACGACTCATAATCGTGAGGTCGGGGGTTCGATCCCCCCCATCGCTACTACGGACAGTGATGTTCGTCGAACCCCGCCTTGATTATGCAGCAATGCAGTAAGGTGGGACATTGTCAGCTAAGGACTGAAAAGTTCTTTCGCTGGTGGTGAAGGGGCGTGGCTCAATTGGTAGAGCAGCGGTCTCCAAAACCGCAGGTTGCAGGTTCGAGTCCTGTCGCCCCTGCAAGTACCCGTCATCCAGGGCGTATGAAAATGCGTCTGGGTGGCGGGTTTTTCGTTTATGTTCGGTGGCGGTGGGGCAATGCGAGTTACGGGTTAAGTAAAGAAAAGTGTGTCTTTTCCGG
>NZ_KV836320.1:0-1380 GCF_001838335.1 Corynebacterium sp. HMSC075F02
GGGTTAAGTAAAGAAAAGTGTGTCTTTTCCGGGCGTGTTGCGGTTATTTGATCCAGCCTTTTTGGATGCCGAGGTTGTGTTGGTAGCTGGTGTCGATGGCGGTGTCGTATTCTGCTGGTGCACCGATGTCATTGGTAGTGGCTGTGGTGTTGTGGGTGATCAGGTCTGTTGCTGTGGAAAGTGCGTCTTGACCCCATCGTTGGTCCCTGGCGATCTTGACCGGATCGTCAGGGACTTCTGTATGTAGATACAGCCACCAATCCATCACTGTGCGTTGATGCGGTAGTGATAGTCCGCGGTGTCTGCGGGCTAGTTCTTTTATGGGGGCGTTGATGCCACCTTCGAGGCTGTTTGTTGTTGCTGCAAGGTTGTCGGGGTCGATGGTTGTTGGTGGGGGTTGCAGGTAGGTAAACAGCAGGTCTCTGCGGTGCAGAGATAGCAATGATTGATAGGCCGCTCGGACGCGTTGGTGGGTGTAGACCTTGGTGTAGGCGCCGGTAACGGGGTCTTTGATGGTGGTTTTCTCGTTCATCCATTCCCGGTAGGTGTGGTCGAATTCGTGCAGGTGGGCGACCCATGTGGATGCTTGGTCAAGGTCGGTGATGCGAGTGAGTTTCAGGGCTAGGCGGTAGAGGGTTTTGCCGGCATCGGTGCGGGGGTTGCTGGTGGTGTGGCGGCGGACTGTTCGTTGGGCGTGGACGAGGCAGCGTTGGATGCGTGTTGTTGGCCAGCAGTGGTGGATGGCTGATTGGGCACCTTGTCCGCCGTCTGTGACTGCGATTAGTGGTGCGGCAATGGGGCGTAGGAGTTCGGTGTAGGCGGCGGTGGTTTCGTGTCTGGCCCAGGTCCAGTTGATGACGTGGGTTTTACTGGCTGCGATCAGGAGGCATCCGGACTTTAGATAGGTCGCGTCGAGGAAGATTTGGTCATGGATGCGGAATGAGTCGATGGTGGGTGTGGGGATGATCCACCAGCACCATCGGAATCGGTGGTGCATGGTTTGCCTGGTTACGCCATGGTGTGCGGCGAAGGTGGTTAGAGATTGGGTGCCGGTGGCCCATTGGATGAACAAAGCCATGGTGGCGGTGTTTTTGTTGTGGGTTTGGGTGTTGCGGGTAAAGGAGTGTCCGCAGTGGGTGCAGCGCCAACGGGTGGTTGATTTGCTGGTGGTGCCGTTTTTCTTTGTGTTGTTGCCGCATAGTGGGCAGCTGGGGCGGTTGGTGGTCATCCTTTAATCCAACCGGTGTGCGGTTAGCACAAATGTGGCCGGAGGTGCGGGATGGTGTGGGTAATAGCTTTCGGGGAGCTATTCTTTGGTGATTTGTGGTGTGTGGTCTGGGGTTATGGTGGCATGCGGACACACTTTTCTTTACTTAACCC
>NZ_KV836321.1:0-5367 GCF_001838335.1 Corynebacterium sp. HMSC075F02
CCGGAAAAGACACACTTTTCTTTACTTAACCCGTGCTAGAGGTTATGACGCAAGTTTATTGAATTCCAGAGAATTTCTGAACATCCGGCGAGCGAAGGAAACGCCCGGCCATTTCCACAGCTGGCTGAGAAGAATCTCCTTCGATTACAAGGGACGCAATCGCCAATTCCCCTGTCGTTCCAGCGAACCAGCCATTGGAAAGCTTGCCATCAATTTCTGCTGTACCAGTCTTTCCGCCAAGTGCACTAAGATCACTCAACGACCTAGCTGAACCGTGGTCAATTGTTGATTTCATCATCGTCCGGAGGCTTTGAATAGTTGTATCGCTAACATGCTGGTCTGCCTGTTTATTCACTACTGTCTGTTCGCCTTGAATGAGCTGTGGAGGAACAAGCAAGCCGCCGTTAGCGACAGTCGATTGCATGAGCGCAATCCCAAATGGACTAGCTAGAACCTCGCCCTGTCCAATAGAAGCCTCCACACGAGGAGGTCCAGCCGGTGTCCGCGGCACCGAACCAGTAAGTGTGGTCATCCCTGGTACGTCGAAGTCGGAGCCAATTCCGAGTTCTAAAGCAGTCCGTTGCAGATCATCTTCTCCCAAACGATCCGAAATGACCGCTTGGGTTGTGTTACATGATTGGGCGAAAGCTTCTTCCAGTCGAACGCTACCTAGATCGAAGTCATGATCGTTGGGAATCGTGCGTCCAGCGACGGTGATATTGCTAGGACAAGGTAGTTCCTCATCCATGCTGACTGCCCCTGCCTCTAGTGCCGCCGCTGTGGTCACAGTTTTGAACGTCGATCCCGGTGGGAATAGCCCGGTGAGTGCGATTGGCCCTTGGTTATTTGCCTTGTCATTTTGTGCAACGGCAAGGACACCTCCTGTTCTAGGATTGAGCACGACTAGAACTGCGGCACGTTGCTCACTGTCCACTGCTTGTTTTGCTGCGCTTTGCAGTGTGTTATCCAGAGTGGTTGCGATTGGCTGAACTCGGCGAGGCGGCTCAGAGGCTACCGTCGTCATACCTTGTGAACTCTCAGCGCGTATCGACCATCCTGAATTAGCATCGAGCACTGACTCCCAATATTTGTTCAATTCAGCATCCAGCGGAGAGTTAAGAGTTTTGGACACGCTTAAGAGACGCCCCTGCTCCACAGTGGAAATTCCCTCAAAGGTCCTAAGTTGCTCTTGTATCTTCCGGAATTCTTCCTGCCTCAAAGTGAGGAGCACGGTGTCTTCATCCTGAGACTCTCCCAAGGTCTGCTCGATCCACTCCTTAGTCGTTGTGGGAGACACTGGTGCAAAAATCTGGGCCAATTCCTGCGCTCTAGAGGCTATATCTTTGCGACCTCGTACCTGAATAACTTTCGTCCAGGTCATATATTCATTGCCCAAGCGATCTTTAATTGGAAGATCGTACTGTTTATCTTCAGCAAAAAAGAGTGCGGAATCATCGCTCAACTGAGCTTCGAAGATCGAAGGCAACCATTGAGGCTTACCATCCTGTCCACTAAGGACGAGCCGACCATTGCTCTCCAACTCCACACCATCTTTGGACCAAGTCACATGAGTATTCTGCTTTCCATTGGAAATATCAGATTTTTCGATGTTGACCTTCACACCATGAAGTGACTGCCGAAATTCATGAAGGGCGCGCTCCGGGTCTGGATGATCCAGATACCGTGCAGCCTTGCTGTCATCTCCCGCGTTGAAAGCTTTGAGAAATACGTCTGAGTCTGATTCCCACGGTAGAGCTGAACAGCTGCTCAACATCACTGCGGAGAGCGAACAGAGTGCAATCACCGACTGACGGAAACGATTGTGCTTAGTCATCATGGGAGTGACGTTAAGTGAGACGCATTGGATGCCACCAATATCACATAATGCAATTGTCTCATTTCATTCACATATAGGCGATGGTAGAAGTGTGTATTCAAGTGGCAGAAATTCTAACGAAGAGCGTCCACGAGCAGTCTAGCCACTTCGCCAATAGCACCATCGTGAGTACTCATTGCTTGTTCTGGCACCACCTGTTTCAGCATGATGGACACCACAATGGGCTCCTCGCCCTCAACCTGGATAATCGAAGCTTCACCATGGAGAAGTCCTACAGTGCCCGTTTTTCCATAGATATCAACGCCGCTTGGAGGAAAGCCTGAAGGAACACGGTGACGCCACACCTGCAACCCCAAGAGTTCACACATAGATCGACGTACCGCTGCACTATCGTCTTTCCAAACCTGTTCCAAGTCATTAGTTATTTCCGCCAACGAAGAGACTGCAGAAAACGCTATATCTGTACTACTCCCCCCTTGGGATTGAACATATTGACGCAATTGTTTCTCCGCCGTCACTAAGCTATTCCGATCTTGCAAGTCATAATGAGGTGGAAACCGTTTAAGAAATGCTTCTCGAGCCCACGCAGGCAGTAGACGCAAAATCTCGTGGGCGGCCACGTTATCTGACACCGATGCGACTTGTTTCATTAAGTCTCGGAGACTCACGTTCACTGCGTCATCAAAGGCAGCGAACCCATACCCTTCGTAAGTTCCTTTGGACGGTGCAACGTCAACACGAAGACGAGGATCCAGATCACCTCGTTGAATCGCTTCCAAAGTGAGGTGGAGGAGCCGGATTTTATATAAGGATGCCACCGTAATTTTCTCGTCTTGTTTGCGTCCGATAGTCACCCCATCGTGCAGTCGCGATGCACACCACCATCCCTCACACCCCGACCGCGTCAACACGTTTTCCAGGGCCATCTCCATCCGTGCAGTCATTGGTTAATCCTTCGACAAATTCTTTCGGCGACCGCCATGGCCTCGGCGCCATTGTCCATCCCACCTCGGCGAACCACTACATCCACGGAAAAATCGAAACGGGAAGGAAGCTCAATAGCATTGTCAAACTGGTGAAAACCGCGAAATACCAAAGACATCCCCTCCCCTCTTCCAATCAATAAGCCCCTACCTAGAGCATCCTCTGAATCATTAATTTCGCAAGACACACCCGACCGAAATAGCTCTCTCGCCAAACCACTGGCTGCACTTGAATTGTCATTCAGGTTCTCCACCAGCAGATTCAATTGAGACAAGGTCTTATCCAACCTTGAATACCCCGGCGGCACCACTAGATCACGTGACAGAGAAAACTGCCTCGCACTGCGGTGAGTACCCAAGGGAACCGGAGCTTGAACAAGCCCCGCATGAATAGCGCCTTCTTCAACACGGGCAAGAATCTCAACAGAAGGCAGTGACGACAAAACTACTCCATCATGCTGCTGTGCCTTTGCTGCAATACGCGATCCTATCTCGCTTGGAAGCGCACTACTGATGGCCAAACGAAACCCGCTTTGCGCACCACTTCGGATACCGTCAATCATCGAATGCATAGTCTGAAGATCGCGATTAATCACCCGGGCATATGGAAGCAAGGTCAACCCTGCCTCGGTTAGTTTCACTTCCCCCGCCCCTCGGATAAATAGCGGTGTACCTACACCAGCTTCTAAGCGCTTAATGGCATTGGAGACAGGCGGCTGACTCACTCCCAGTCGCGCTGCCGCCGCTGTAAAACTACCGGTCTCCGCTAAAGCCACGAAATACTGCCATTGGCGCAGATTTCCCGTCTGAGCAATCATGGGTCTCAGCATAGTGGAGCACGAGTTCGCACCACTGCAGCGTAAAATGATGTCTTTGGCTTGAGCAACACCGTCGCGGTGGCGTCGATAAACAAAAAGGAAGTGACACACAGCGTGGGCATTGGAAACGGACCGCTCATTGTGCAGTCGGATAAGACCGTGCTGCTGGAAATCGACCACGAACAGGCGCAGGAGGCGCGCACCGCGCTGGCACCGTTCGCGGAGCTGGAGCGCGCGCCGGAGCACGTGCACACCTACCGCATCACCCCGCTGGCGCTGTGGAACGCCCGCGCGGCAGGGCACGACGCGGAGCAGATCATGGACGTGCTGGAAACCTACTCGCGGTTCCCCGCCCCGCAGCCGCTGCTCATCGACATTGCCGACACGATGGATCGCTACGGGCGGCTGAAGCTCATCAAGCACCCAGCGCACGGGCTCGTGCTAGAGACGACGGACAGGGCTGTGCTGACGGAGATCCGGCGTCACAAAAAGATCAAGCCCATGTTGGGCGCAGAGATCGACGAGGACTCGATCGTTGTGCACCCTTCCGAGCGCGGCAGGCTCAAGCAGGAACTGCTGAAGGTCGGCTGGCCCGCAGAGGACCTGGCGGGATACGTCGACGGCGAGGCACACCCCATCGAGCTGTCGCAGGAACACGAAGAATGGCAGCTGCGCGACTACCAGGAGATGGCGGCCGATAGCTTCTGGGAAGGCGGCTCGGGCGTGGTAGTGCTGCCATGTGGTGCGGGCAAGACGATGGTCGGCGCGGCCTCGATGGCCAAGGCAAAGGCCACCACCCTGATCCTGGTGACGAACACCGTCGCGGGCAGGCAGTGGAAGGACGAGCTAGTGCGCCGCACCTCCCTGACGGAGGATGAAATCGGCGAATACTCCGGAGAGAAGAAGGAGATCCGCCCCGTGACCATCGCCACCTACCAAGTGGTCACGCGCAAGTCGAAGGGCGAATACCGGGCGCTGGAGCTGTTCGACTCCCGCGACTGGGGCTTAATCATTTACGACGAGGTTCACCTGCTGCCTGCCCCGGTGTTCCGCATGACCTCCGACCTGCAGTCTCGCCGCCGTCTGGGGCTCACCGCCACCCTGGTGCGCGAGGACGGCCGCGAAGGCGACGTATTCAGCCTGATCGGGCCGAAGCGCTATGACGCCCCATGGAAGGACATCGAGGCCTTCCTGGATCGCATGTCCCCCGGCGGTCTCTCGTCCGTTCCCCAGTCCCTGCGGTATTTGATTGACGACGCCACCAGGGCATTCCAGCAGGGCTCCGCCACCGAACCCCACTCGGCTCGTGTCCCGTCTCGCGTGGATACTCCCCAGCGCAACATCATGGACATCACTGGGGACTCCACCGAGATCGCCTCGGAGATCGACGGCGCCGTGGAGGGTTTTCGCCGCGCCCACGACCAGGCCATCGCCGTGGACCCGGCGGACGGCACGAAGGCCTCGGACACCCGGACCTTCCGCTCGCCGCGGGAGATCATGTCCGAGCTGCGCCGCGCCTATACCGCGGGCACACAGGTGCGCCTGCACTACGTGGACTATGCGGGTGCCACCAGCCATGACTGGATCTCCATCGTGATGATGACCCCCTCCACCATCTCCGCGGTGCTCGAATCCACCGGGGAGAGCCTCACGATCCAACCCCACCGCATCGCTGCGGTGGACGTGCCGTGCTAGAGGGTTAAGTAAAGAAAAGTGTGTCCGCATGCCA
>NZ_KV836322.1:0-652 GCF_001838335.1 Corynebacterium sp. HMSC075F02
ATCTACGCCCTGGCGTTGAAACTGACCCGTATCACCACACTCGACCAGGCACGGGAGTGGACGCTGCGTCTGCACGACTTCGGACAGGTATTCAAAGCATTCCTCAACGAGAAAACGCCCGTGTCAAAAGAGCGCCGCACACTCAACAACCAGTGGGAATGGACCCATCTGCGAGTTCGCAAGGCATACAACTCCCTGCTGCACCTCTCACGGAAAGGATGGCTGTTTACCTACCTGCAGCCACCACCGAATGCGCTTGAGCCTCAACGCTGGGCTTCAACGACAAACAGTCTGGAAGGCGGCATCAACGCCGGGCTCAAACGCATCGCCGACGCGCATCGCGGCAGGTCCGGGGAACGCCAACGAAAAATGCTCGAGTGGTACCTGCACTCGAAAACGCAACTGCCTGACGACCCATTAAAGATCGCCAGGCAGTGCAATTTCGGCCAAGATCAACTCGCCAAAGTCAACGATCTTGTCGAAGAAGACCACAACAAAGCCGACCATGAAACAGGCCGACCAGCCTTCTACGACAACGCTATCCCAACCGAGTACGAACACTCGATAGGAATCAGAAAAGGCCCCATGAAGTAACAAACGGTGTGCCCGCCCCGCAACACGCCGAGCGGACACACTTTTTGCTACTTAACCC
>NZ_KV836323.1:0-1748 GCF_001838335.1 Corynebacterium sp. HMSC075F02
TTATGCCGGCGGCGACCTACTCTCCCACACCCTCCCGAGTGCAGTACCATCGGCGCTGGTGGACTTAGCTTCCGGGTTCGGAATGGGACCGGGCGTGACCCCACCGCTAACACCACCGACAAAAACCAGGCAACAACCCATCCCCACCACAACAGGTGGGTGGTGTCATGCCAGACACTGAATAACGGACGCGAGCAAAAACCCTGTAATTCACACTTTGTGTGTTGAATGTTTGGTCTATTAGTACCGGTCACCTCCACACCTTACGATGCTTCCAGATCCGGCCTATCAACCCCATCATCTATAGGGGACCTCAAAAGAAACCTAATCTTGGAACAGGCTTCCCGCTTAGATGCTTTCAGCGGTTATCCCTTCCGTACGTAGCCAACCAGCCATGCCCCAGGCGGGACAACTGGCACACCAGAGGTACGTCCATCCCGGTCCTCTCGTACTAGGGACAGCCTTCCTCAAGTTTCTACGCGCGCGGCGGATAGAGACCGAACTGTCTCACGACGTTCTAAACCCAGCTCGCGTGCCGCTTTAATGGGCGAACAGCCCAACCCTTGGGACCTACTCCAGCCCCAGGATGCGACGAGCCGACATCGAGGTGCCAAACCATCCCGTCGATATGGACTCTTGGGGAAGATCAGCCTGTTATCCCCGGGGTACCTTTTATCCGTTGAGCGACACCGCTTCCACAAGCCGGTGCCGGATCACTAGTCCCTAGTTTCCTACCTGCTCGACCTGTCAGTCTCACAGTCAAGCTCCCTTGTGCACTTACACTCAACACCTGATTGCCAACCAGGCTGAGGGAACCTTTGGGCGCCTCCGTTACTCTTTGGGAGGCAACCGCCCCAGTTAAACTACCCACCAGGCACTGTCCCTAACCCGGATCACGGGCCGAGGTTGAGATGTCCAATACGATCAGAGTGGTATTTCAACAACGACTCCACCCCAACTGGCGTTGAGGCATCACAGTCTCCCACCTATCCTACACAAACCGAACCGAACACCAATACCAAGCTATAGTGAAGGTCCCGGGGTCTTTTCGTCCTGCCGCGCGTAACGAGCATCTTTACTCGTACTGCAATTTCGCCGGGTCTGTGGTTGAGACAGCAGGGAAGTCGTTACGCCATTCGTGCAGGTCGGAACTTACCCGACAAGGAATTTCGCTACCTTAGGATGGTTATAGTTACCACCGCCGTTTACTGGGGCTTAAATTCTCCGCTTCGACCCACAAAAGGGGTCTAACAGGTCCTCTTAACCTTCCAGCACCGGGCAGGCGTCAGTCCGTATACATCGACTTACCCGTCTTCGCACGGACCTGTGTTTTTAGTAAACAGTCGCTTCCCTCTATTCTCTGCGGCCACAACCAGCTCAACCACGTCGGTCACCAGTCATGGCCCCCCTTCTCCCGAAGTTACGGGGGCATTTTGCCGAGTTCCTTAACCACAGTTCTCCCGATCGCCTTAGTATTCTCTACCTGACTACCTGTGTCGGTTTCGGGTACGGGCCGTATATCCACATCGCTAGAGGCTTTTCTCGGCAGCATAGGATCACCAACTTCCCCAAAACGGGTACGCATCACGCCTCACCCTATATGTGCTCCGGATTTACCTAGAACACGGGCCACACGCTTACACCACGATATCCATCACGTGGCACGGCTACCTTCCTGCGTCACCCCATCACTTGGCTACTACCAGTTCAGGTCCCCAGCATCACACACACCAACCAACCTAAAAGGC
>NZ_KV836324.1:0-119461 GCF_001838335.1 Corynebacterium sp. HMSC075F02
CGCCGAGCGGACACACTTTTTGCTACTTAACCCGATTTCGGGACGGATCCCGTCAAAAAGAAGAACACCCTCCGACGCTGGCCGGAGGGTGCTTTCACATGGAGGGGATGACGGGAATCGAACCCGCGTCTTCAGCTTGGAAGGCTGAGGTATTAGCCACTATACGACATCCCCATAGACAGAAATCCGGTTTAGATGCGCACTCGCCTCAACCAGACCGTGTCTTGGTACAAGGCATATTAACTCGTTAAAGCGCACATACAAAAATCGATGCCAGGTTTTTCTCGAAGGATTTAAAGAAAAGTGGCTGTGGCCGGGAAAAACAGAAAATGAAACTAAAGCAATATGGGGTATATGAAACAGGCGTATAGCCGTTGATTACACTGTCACACGACTCAACAAAGGGGCAGTCGTTTTAGGCGGCTTCTTTGGAGGGTCGGCCGACGAATGGAGTGTTTGCAGTAAACGAGGCCGCCAAAAGCAGTGCCGAGGTGATGCAAACGCCCTGTGATATGCATGGATTTCATGAAACCAGTAGTAGTTGGCAGGTTGGCTCTCGATGGCGTCGTAAAGCGTTTTCAGACAGAGTAATGGCCTGGTTGAACGCGTGGTTTTGTGATTTCGTTAATCGTCAGGTAAATCTATACGGGTCCGTTGTGGAAACGCGATTTCGCGACTATGAGGGCCCCGGTGCAGATGCTCCAAAGGGGTTTCTGCTAGGTTTCGAATGACGCATACGGGGTATGGCGCAGCTTGGTAGCGCGTCCGCTTTGGGAGCGGAAGGCCGTGGGTTCAAATCCCGCTACCCCGACCAGTATCACGGGCACTCCCGTGGTCTATGAATTAATCATCGAGTTGCAGGAGAGTGCACCAGTGAAGTCTTCCGTTGAGAAGCTCAATGAGACCCGAGTGAAGATTACCGTCGAGGTCCCGTTTGACGAGCTGAAGCCAGAGTTCGACAATGCCTACAAGGCACTGGCTCAGCAGGTCCAGATTCCGGGCTTCCGTAAGGGCAAGGCACCGGCAAAGCTGATTGAGGCCCGCTTCGGCCGCGGCCCAATCCTGGAGCAGGTGCTCAACGACATGGTTCCGTCCCGCTACGACGAGGTCGTTCGCGAGGAGGAGCTGAAGGTTATCGGTCAGCCTGAGGTTGACATCACCAAGCTGGAAGACGGCGAGCTCGTCGAGTTCACCGCTGAGGTCGACGTCCGTCCGGAGATTGGGCTGCCGAAGTTCGAGGACATCGCAGTTGAGGTTGACCCGCTGGTCGCCGACGAGGAAGCTGTTGAGGCTGAGCTGCAGAACCTGCTCGCTCGCTTCGGCACCCTGACCGGCGTTGAGCGCGCAGTTGAGAAGGATGACTTCGTCTCCATCGACCTGTCCGCCACTATCGACGGTGAAGAGCTGGAAGAGGCTTCCACCGAGGGACTGTCCTACCAGGTTGGCTCCGACGATCTGATTGACGGCCTGGATGAGGCTGTTGTTGGCCTGTCCCAGGGCGAGTCCAAGGAATTCACCACCAAGCTGGTTGCTGGCGAGCACGAGGGCGAGGACGCTCAGGTCACCGTTACCGTTCAGTCCGTCAAGGTCCGCGAGCTGCCGGAAGCTGACGACGACTTCGCTCAGATGGCTTCCGAGTTCGACACCATCGAGGAGCTGAAGGAAGACCTGGCACGCCAGGTCGAGAACACCAAGAAGGGCGAACAGGCTCAGCAGGTCCGCGACAAGGTCCTGGCTGCCGCAATGGAGCAGACCACAATCGCTCTTCCGGAGGGTGTTGTCAAGGAGCAGGTCGAGGGCCAGCTGCAGCAGCTGCTGGGTCAGTTCGGCGGCGACGAGAAGGTTCTGAACTCCATGCTGGAGGCCCAGGGCACCACTCGTGAGCAGTTCGACGAGGACTCCAAGAAGTCCGCTGAGGAAGCTGTTCGCACCCAGCTGTTCCTGGATGCACTGGCTGAGGAGATCCAGCCGGACGTTTCCCAGCAGGAGCTCACCGACCACATCCTGTTCACTGCTCAGTCCTACGGCATGGACCCGAACCAGTTCATCCAGCAGATTCAGCAGTCCGGCCAGCTCGGCAACCTGTTTGCAGACGTTCGCCGCGGCAAGGCTCTGGCCACCTCGATCCTGAAGGCTTCCGCCAAGGACACTGAGGGCAACGAAATCGATCTGAACGAGTACTTCGGTGAGGTCGAAGCTGAGGCTGAGAAGGCTGAGTCCGACAAGGCTGAGGACAACTCGGCTGAGTAAGCCCCGCCGTTAGCGCGACGCATTCCTTATGCTGCAACGCTTATAGCGAACAAGGGCCGTTCCTGAAACAAAGGGACGGCCCTTTTCGTTACCCTCTAGTGAACGACAAACTCGCACACGTACGAAGAAGGAGTACACAGATGAGCGATAACGCCCAGATGTCGACGAACACGGTTTTCGACAAGCTGCTCAAGGAGCGCATTATTTGGCTGGGTGAGCAGGTCGACGACGAGATTGCCAACAAGCTCTGCGGTCAGATGCTGCTCCTGGCAGCTGAGGACCCGGAGGCGGATATCTCGCTGTACATTAACTCCCCGGGTGGCTCCGTCACCGCCGGCATGGCCATTTACGACACCATGCAGTTTGTTCCGTGCGACGTGGCTACCTACGGCATGGGCTTGGCAGCTTCCATGGGTCAGTTCCTGCTCGCCGCAGGTGCTAAGGGCAAGCGTTACGCACTGCCGCACGCCCGCATTATGATGCACCAACCATCTGCAGGTATTGGCGGTACCGCATCCGACATCACCATTCAGGCTGAGCAGTTCGCTGCCACCAAGAAGGAGATGGCTCGTCTGATTGCGCAGCACACCGGTCAGCCGGTCGAGCGCATTGAGGAAGACTCGGACCGCGACCGCTGGTTTACCGCAGCTGAGGCTAAGGAATACGGCCTGGTTGACCACGTCGTGACCGCTCTCAAGGACACCGCACGCTAAAAGCGGACAGTAGCGAATAATTAGAGGCGATTTAATCAACATGGAGATGAACAATATGCAGATGCCGCAGTCGCGCTACGTGCTTCCTTCTTTCGTGGAGCACTCCAGCTTTGGTGCTAAGGAATCCAACCCATACAACAAGCTCTTCGAAGAGCGCATTATCTTCCTCGGCTCCCAGGTCGATGACACCGCCGCTAACGACATCATGGCGCAGTTGCTGGTGCTTGAGGGCCTGGACCCGGATCGTGACATCACGATGTACATCAATTCCCCAGGCGGCTCCTTCACCTCGCTGATGGCCATCTACGACACGATGCAGTACGTGCGTCCCGACGTGCAGACCGTGTGCCTGGGCCAGGCTGCCTCCGCGGCAGCCGTGCTGCTCGCTGCGGGTGCACCGGGTAAGCGTGCAGCTCTGCCGAATGCGCGCGTTCTCATTCATCAGCCGGCTACCCAGGGAATCCAGGGCCAGGTTTCCGACCTGGAGATTCAGGCGAACGAAATCGAGCGCATGCGCAAGCTGATGGAGGAGACGTTGGCTCGCCACTCCGGTCGCACTGCAGAGCAGATCCGCAAGGACACCGACCGTGACAAGATCCTGACCGCTGAAGAGGCCGTCGAGTACGGCATCATCGACCAGGTCTTCGAGTACCGCAAGCACAACGCCTAAATGGGGACATGGTCTCTTTGGAGTGCTGCGCACTGGCCGTCGTAAAGCACCGGGCGAGATCGCGTGAAATTCGCCTCGCCCCTGGCGTGGAAGCCGGTATTTGCGCACACTCACGGTAGGCTGGTCTGAAGCAGTTATTGGCAACGAAGCGGAAAGGCGGCGGCGGGAGCCTCATGGCGCGTATGCAAGAAAGTGCGGATTTGCTGAAGTGCTCTTTCTGTGGAAAGAGTCAGAAGCAGGTCAAAAAGCTGATTGCCGGACCTGGTGTGTACATCTGTAATGAGTGCATCGAGCTCTGCAACGAGATTATTGAAGAGGAGCTCAACACCGGCGGCGAGGCAACTGGCAACGACGACCGCCTGCCGCGTCCGATGGAAATTCGCGACTTCCTCGATGAGTACGTCATCGGCCAGGACATGGCAAAGCGCACCCTAGCCGTCGCGGTCTACAACCACTACAAGCGCCTTCGTGCTGCAGAGACCAAGTCGGACAACGACGTCGAGCTACAGAAGTCGAACATTCTCTTGCTGGGGCCGACAGGCTGTGGCAAGACCTACCTGGCACAGACGCTGGCTCGCAAGCTGGATGTGCCGTTCGCAATCGCTGACGCCACCAGCCTGACCGAGGCCGGCTATGTCGGTGAGGATGTGGAGAACATCCTGCTGAAGTTGCTGCAGGCTACTGATTTCGACGTCGAGAAGGCGCAGCGCGGCATCATTTACGTCGATGAGATTGACAAGATCTCGCGTAAGTCTGAAAACACCTCTATCACTCGCGATGTCTCCGGTGAAGGTGTGCAGCAGGCGCTGCTGAAGATTCTCGAGGGAACCGTAGCCGCCGTGCCCCCGCAGGGTGGGCGCAAGCTGCCAAACCAGGAGTTCATTCAGTTCGACACCTCCAATGTCCTGTTCATCGTCGCCGGTGCGTTTGCCGGTCTGGAGAAGGTCGTGCAGGAGCGTGTCGGTAAGAAGGGGCTGGGCTTCGGCGCAGATGTCACCTCGGCTAACGACGCGGATATGAAGGATCCATTCCGCGACGTGCTGCCGGAGGACCTCGTTCGATTCGGCCTGATCCCTGAGTTCATTGGTCGCCTGCCCGTCATCGCATCGGTCACCAACCTCGATGAGGACGCGCTGGTTCGCGTACTCACCGAGCCCAAGAACTCCCTGGTCCGCCAATACCAGCACCTGTTCGACATGGATGGTGTGCGCCTCACCATCGACGACGAGGCACTGCGCGCCATTGCTGCCAAGGCGATTAGCCGCAATACCGGCGCCCGTGGTCTGCGCGGCATCATGGAAGAAATCTTGGTTCCCGTGATGTTCGACGTACCAGAGCGTGACGACGTTGCGGAGGTCATTGTCCACAAGGAATGCATCACGGACGGTGCAGCGCCAGAACTCGTTGAACGCAGCGCGGACAAGAAGACTGCGTAAAGGTAGCTGAAAACCCGGTTAGAGCGCCTGCTCTAACCGGGTTTTGATGTCTGTGTGGAGCCCTAGTCGTCCATGCCGTAGATGTCGCGGTAATCCGGGGCATCATCAGCAGCCAAGTCCTGAGTCTCTGGGTTGGGCTGATCGCCATAGACCTCTGCGCCAAGCGCGGACGAGTTCGCGCCATGGGAGGCCAGCAAGGAAGTGTACGAGCTTCCCGGTTCGTTGCGAGGCGAGGATGTCAACAGGCTGGTCACGGTGTCCTGTGCGAACTCACGCAGCTTGTCCGACAGCACCGTCGACTGCATTTCAATGCCGTAGAGGTTTTCAAAAGTCCGTTGGTGCAGGGTGGGGAAGGTGGCCAGTGAGAGCACGAGAATATAAAGATCAAGTGCGGAAATGTCAGTGCGGAATGCACCGTAATCGCGGCCGAGCAACAAGATGCGGTCAAACTCCAAAACAATTGGGCTCTGACCACCAAGCCCAGTCACGCCTTCTAGCGGCAGGACCGGATGTAGGTTTTCCTGGATGATGAACCGCACGGCGAGCGGGTTCGCCGAGAAGTAGTCATAGATAACACCGACCACATGCTGCAGGGCTTCCACCGGCACATTGGAGTGCGGGCGCAGGTCGTCGTCGTCAGGCCTTACGGTCTCCAGCACATGTGCCCACGTCGCCCTGTAGAGTCCCAACTTGTCACCACAGTGGTAGTGAAGCATGCGCTTAGAGACACCAGAGGCGGCAGCAATGGCATCCAAACGGGCATCTGCATACCCCTTTGCGGTGAATTCTTGAAGTGCTGCCACCAAGACTGCATGGGGGATTGCATCAGAGGAGCCTGGAGACTTCATGAAAATCCTTTGCTTGGACTAGAGAGAGACTAAGGGGTTTTGGCTATCTAACGGGGGTGAAATTGGTCAGTCGCGGACTTCTTTCTAGTGAAATGAGTACACGACCGTAAGTCATGCCTAATGCTATCCGTTTTTCAGAAATGGCCTGAGCGCATCGCCCCCGTCTGCGCCAATTCTGTAGTCGCATTAGAGTGGGCAGCGAATTGATTCTCTCTCGAGAAAGGCCTGAAGTGAACAAGACTCCCGTAAAGGTTGCAGTTACCGGCGCCGCCGGACAGATCGCTTACTCCCTGCTCTTCCGCATTGCCAGCGGTTCGGTTTTCGGCCCTGAGACCCCGGTTGAGTTGAACCTGCTGGAGATCACTCCGGCGCTGCACGCCACCGAAGGCGTCGCCATGGAGCTGTTTGACTCCGCCTTCCCGCTTCTGACTGGCATCAACATCACCGATGATCCGGCAAAGGCATTCGACGGTGCCAACGCCGCCTTCCTGGTCGGTGCAAAGCCGCGCGGCAAGGGCGAGGAGCGCTCCGCACTGCTGGGCGCCAACGGCAAGATCTTCGGCCCGCAGGGTGCTGCACTGAATGATCACGCAGCAGACGACATCAAGGTTCTGGTTGTCGGCAACCCGGCCAACACCAACACCATGATTGCCGCATCCCACGCTAAGGACATCCCGGCAGAGCGCTTCACCGCCATGATGCGCCTGGACCACAACCGTTCCCTGTCTCAGCTGTCGGAAAAGATTGGTGTTCCGACCACTGAGATCAAGAACATGATTGTCTGGGGTAACCACTCCGCAGACCAGTTCCCGGACATCACCTACGCCACCATTGCAGGCGAGAAGGTCTCCGACAAGGTGGACGCTGCGTGGGTCGAGCAGGACTTCATCCCGCGTGTCGCGAAGCGTGGCGCAGAAATCATCGAGGTCCGCGGTTCTTCCTCCGCAGCTTCCGCTGCAGCTGCCGCAGTTGACCACATGCGTGACTGGGTCACGGGTACCCCAGAGGGCGAGTGGGTCTCTGTCGCACTTCCGTCCGACGGCTCCTACGGCATCGACGAGGGCCTGGTCGCTGGTGTTCCGTGCTACGCCAAGGACGGCGAGTGGGTTCGCGTTGAGGGCCTGGATCTCTCCGAGGTTCAGCGCGCTGGCATCGAGCGCAACGTCAAGGCACTGCGCGAAGAGCGCGAGGCTGTTAAGGACCTGCTGGTCTAAGAGCTGTTCAACGGCCGTTTAGAGGCGCTCTCTTGTGATGATTTCACAAGAGAGCGCTTTTATTTTGCGCGGTAATCACGGTTTGGTTCGGAGCGAGAATAAGGCTTGAATTCGGCGGTGCATAAGTCGCTGATAGCAGATATGGGTGGGGCGCAAGGGCCGTCGTAAAGCCCCTGGAAAACCAAATCCGGGCAAGGCGCTAAGATGTGACGCGTGACTGAGAACAACGTGGACCTAAACAGAGCAGATAAGTTGCCCAAGTCGTGGAACCCGGCTGACGTGGAGTCGGACCTGTACCAGGGCTGGGTAGACGCTGGCTATTTCGAGGCTGATCCGTCTAGCTCCAAGCCGGCTTACTCTATTGTGCTGCCCCCGCCGAATGTGACGGGTCAGCTGCACATGGGCCACGCACTGGACCACACTTTGATGGATGCGCTGGTGCGCCGTAAGCGCATGCAGGGCTACGAGGTGCTGTGGCTGCCGGGTATGGACCACGCGGGTATCGCAACTCAGACCAAGGTCGAGGCGATGCTGAAGGAGTCCGAAGGTAAGGACCGCTTCGATTACGGCCGCGAGGAATTCGTGGAGAAGGTCTGGGAGTGGAAGCACGATTACGGCGGACGTATCGGCAACCAGATGCGCCAGATTGGTGACTCCCTGGATTGGTCACGTGAGCGCTTCACTCTGGACGAGGGCCTGTCCCGTGCGGTTCAGACGATTTTTAAGGAACTGTTTGACCGCGGCCTGATTTACCGCGCCAAGCGCATGGTCAACTGGT
Source organism: Corynebacterium sp. HMSC075F02 (assembly GCF_001838335.1). Classification (NCBI taxonomy): domain Bacteria; kingdom Bacillati; phylum Actinomycetota; class Actinomycetes; order Mycobacteriales; family Corynebacteriaceae; genus Corynebacterium; species Corynebacterium sp. HMSC075F02. Next base: position 7,910 of record NZ_KV836324.1, read on the forward strand.
CGCCAGTGCTGCAGACTGCAATCTCGGATATTGAGGTCAAGTACGAGGACGCTGAAGGCGAGCTCGTGTCTTTCCGCTACGGCGATGGGGAGGACTCCATTGTTGTGGCGACGACTCGTGTGGAGACGATGCTGGGTGACGTGGCAATTGCCGTGCACCCGGAGGATGAGCGCTACACGCACCTGGTGGGCAAGGTTCTGGACCACCCGTTCCGCGAGGACCTGAAGATTCAGGTCATCGCCGATGACTACGTGGACCGCGAGTTCGGTACCGGCGCGGTGAAGATCACGCCGGCGCACGATCCGAATGACTTCGCTATGGGCCAGCGCCACGACCTGGATATGCCGGAGGTCATCGACACCACTGGCCGTATCTTCAACACTGGCACGCGTTTCGACGGCATGGATCGTGCGGAAGCCCGTACTGCGCTGACGGAGGCGCTGCGTGAGCAGGGGCGCATTGTCAAGGAGGTCCGCCCGTACGTTCACTCGGTCGGCCACTCGGAGCGCTCGGGTGAGCCGATTGAGCCGCTGCTGAGCCTGCAGTGGTTCGTTAAGGTCGATGAGCTGGCCAAGATGTCCGGCGATGCTGTTCGCGAGGGCGACACGGTTATTCACCCAGCTTCGCAGGAGCCGCGCTGGTTCGATTGGGTCGATGACATGCACGACTGGTGTATTTCCCGCCAGCTGTGGTGGGGCCACCGCATCCCGATTTGGTACGGCCCGAATGGCGAGGTCGTCTGTGTCGGCCCGGATGATGAGGTTCCGACGGGCGAGGGCTGGACGCAGGATCCGGACGTGCTGGATACCTGGTTCTCGTCTGCGCTGTGGCCGTTTTCCACGATGGGTTGGCCGGAAGCCACCCCAGAGCTGGAGAAGTTCTACCCGACATCCGTACTGGTTACCGGCTATGACATTCTGTTCTTCTGGGTCGCGCGCATGATGATGTTCTCGACCTTTGCTGCCACCCTGGCTGATTCACCGCTGGGTAAGGGGCGCGACGGTCGTCCGCAGGTGCCGTTTAAGGATGTCTTCCTGCACGGTCTGGTCCGCGATGAGCAGGGTCGCAAGATGTCGAAGTCCCTCGGCAATGGCATTGACCCGCTGGACTGGGTCCGTGACTACGGTGCGGACGCACTTCGCTTCACGCTGGCGCGTGGCGCTAACCCAGGCTCTGACCTGCCGGTCGGTAATGACGCCGCTCAGAGCTCCCGTAACTTCGCCACCAAGCTGTTCAACGCCACCCGCTTTGCGCTGATGAACGGGGCCCACGTGGGCGAGCTGCCGGACCGCGACCAGCTCACCGACACCGACCGCTGGATCCTGGACCGCCTGGAACAGGTCCGCGCCGAGGTTGACGCTGCGCTGGATAAGTACGAGTTCTCCAAGGCCAACGAGGCCCTCTACCACTTCGCATGGGACGAGGTCTGTGACTGGTACCTGGAGATGACCAAGGTTGACTTCCCGCGCCTGAACGACGGCGAGACCATGACCGAGGAGCAGGCCGCCCGCGCCGCCTCCACTCGTCTGGTTCTCGGCCGCGTGCTGGATACGCTGCTGCGTCTGCTGCACCCGTCCATGCCGTTCGTCACGGAGACGCTGTGGAAGGCGCTTACCGACGGCGCGGAGGGCTTCGAGGATTCTCTGGTTATTTCCGCCTGGCCGGATGCAACCATGACCACCGACAGCGCTGCTGTCGACGAGGTTGCCGCACGTCGTATTGCCGATGCCCAGAAGTTGGTCACCGAGCTGCGTCGTTTCCGCAATGACCAGGGTGTGAAGCCGTCGCAGCGCGTGCCGGCACGCATGAACCTGGCGGATGCTGATCTGACTGCTCAGGAAGAGATGATTCGTTCGCTGGCTCGTGCTGAGGCGCCGGAGGATGGATTCACCGCTACCGCTTCCATTGAGGTGCGCCTGTCTCAGGCCACTGTCCTGATCGAGCTGGATACCTCCGGCACCGTCGACGTGGCCGCTGAACGCAAGCGCCTGGAAAAGGACCTGGCCAAGGCAGAGAAGGAACTGGCCGGCACCGAGAAGAAGCTCGGCAACGAGGCCTTCCTGTCCAAGGCTCCGGAGCAGGTCGTGGAGAAGATTAAGACTCGCCACCAGTTCGCACTGGAGGAGATTGACCGTATTAAGGCTCGTTTGGAGGGACTTCCGCAGGCATGACCGATCCACGGGATGCTGAACCACGTGATGAGGCCGCAGGCGAGATTCGTTTGAATCTTGGCGGCGGCGACGATTCGGTGACGCAGGAAGAGTCTGCGATGCGAGAAGAGTCCACCGCAGCGCGTGAGTTCGAATTCGATCCGGCTGACTCTCAGATCGTCGAGGACCTCGAACCTCGTGAAATCGCCGGTGTGATGGCTGATGGCCGCATGCCCGATGACATGCGCCTCGGTGAGGTCTCCGTGTCCGAGGAAGGCCTGAGCCTGCCGGTGGATGTGGATCGCCCAGTCAACGAGCCGGCTCCGCTGGAGGCCACCGCAGAGGAACTGCGCGAACTCGCAGAGGTGGAAGCCGAGCTGGATCAGCGCTGGCCGGAGACCAAGATTGACCCGTCGCTCGAGCGAATCGAGATGCTGATGGACATCCTTGGCCATCCTGAGCGTGCCACTCCGGTCATTCACGTTGCCGGCACGAATGGCAAGACTTCCACTGTGCGCATGATTGAGTCGCTGGTGCGCGCTCTCGGTCGTCGCACCGGCCGCACCACCAGTCCGCATCTGCAGCTGGTTACCGAGCGCATCGCCATCGATGGCCAGCCCATTCATCCACGCGATTACGTGCGCATCTGGCGCGAGATTCAGCCCTACGTGGAAATGGTTGACGCCAAGTCCGCCGAAAAGGGCGGCCCGCAGATGAGTAAGTTCGAGGTCCTCACGGCCATGGCCTACGCTGCCTTCGCCGACGCTCCTGTTGATGTCGCCGTGGTGGAAGTCGGCATGGGCGGCACATGGGATGCGACCAACGTGGTGGAGGCCGACGTGGCAGTCATCTGCCCAATCGGTCTCGATCACACGGAGTACCTCGGCGATACCCTGGCTGAAATCGCTTCTGAGAAGGCCGGCATCATCAAGTCGCGGTGGAACAAGGACGACTTGCTCACGCCACCGGACAATGTCGCCATTGTCGGCGAGCAAGAGCCGGAAGCAATGGACGTCGTTTTGCGCCGTGCCGTGGAAATGGACGCCTCCGTCGCCCGCGCTGGAGTTGAGTACGGCGTCGTCAGTCATCAGCTGGCGGTCGGCGGGCAGAACCTGACGCTCAAGGGCCTGGCCGGCGAGTATGACGACATCCATCTGCCGCTGCACGGTCCGCATCAGGCGCGTAACGCAGCCACAGCACTGGCTGCGGTGGAGGCGTTCTTCGGCGCAGGTCCGGGGCGTCCGCTCAACATTGATGCGGTTCGCGAAGGCTTTGCGACGGTCGCATCGCCCGGCCGCCTGGAGCGCGTGCGCTCGACCCCGACGGTGTTCATCGATGCCGCCCACAATCCGCACGGTGCCCGTGCGCTACGCACGGCCCTCTCCGCTGAGTTCGACTTCCGCCGTGTCATCGGTGTGCTGTCGGTGCTGGGGGAGAAGGATGCTCGTGGGCTGCTGGTTGAGCTGGAGCCCTACTTCGAAGAAGTGGTTATCACCCAGAACACCTCGCCGCGTGCGCTGCACTACGACGACCTGGCTGACCTCGCGGAGGAGATTTTCGGCGAGGAGCGCGTGCATCGCGTGCCAACTCTGCCGTCCGCCGTTGAGCTAGCTGTCGCACTGGCTGAGGAAACCGACACCGGAGACGGTATTGTCTCTGGTTCCGGTGTGATCGTCACTGGATCTGTTGTCACTGCGGGCGAAGCCCGGACACTATTTGGAAAGGACCCGCAATGAGCGAATCTCAGGCGAGCCAGCCACAGGGCAATAGCGCGGAGGACTACACCGCTGCCGACCGCGAGGCCCTGCGCGCCTACCGCGAGGGGCGTGACCTGAGTGAGGGCGGCAAGTATGGTCCGCTCGGTGCGGGACACGATCCGGCTAAGGACCCGCTGAAGGGTCTGCGTGGTGTTATGTCCGGCACGCTGATTATGCAGGCTATTTCGGTGCTGCTTGGTCTGACTGTGGTCACGCGCATTCCCGACGGCCAGATCAACCAGACCTTTTCGGTTACGTACATCACCATCCTGGGCCTGGCTCTGATTGCGATGGCCTTCCTGCAGAAGCAGCCCTGGGCCCTGAAAGCCAACATTGTGCTGCAGGTCTTTGGTGTGCTGGCTATCTTCACGCATGTGTCCATGGGCGTGGTGGGTATCTTCTTCGCACTAGTGTGGGCCTACATTCTGCACCTGCGGAAGAACCTCCTCCAGCGTATGGAGCGCGGTCTGTTGACCACCCAGCACTCGTAAGTCTCCCGCGCTCGTAGTCGCGACTTTCACCCCGCTGCACCACCACTCCGGTGTAGCGGGGTTTGTCATAGTAAGATGCTCACCATGACTGAACGTACTCTTATTCTGATCAAGCCGGACGGCGTTTCCCGCGGTCTGGTCGGCGAAGTTATCTCCCGCATCGAGCGCAAGGGCCTGAAGCTGGTCGCGCTTGACCTCCGTGTTGCTGACGAGGCAACTGCGAAGGAGCACTACGCAGAGCACGTCGATAAGCCGTTCTTTGGTGAGCTGGTTGATTTCATCACCTCTGCACCGCTGGTCGCTGGTGTTATCGAGGGCCCGAACGCAATCGCTGCTTGGCGTCAGCTCGCTGGCGGCACTAACCCGGTTGAGGCCGCAACTCCGGGCTCCATCCGCGGTGACTTCGCACTTGAGGTTGCTAACAACGTTGTTCACGGTTCCGATTCCCCGGAGTCCGCTGAGCGCGAGATTGGTATTTGGTTCCCGAACCTCTAAACGTTGACGGTTCAGCATTGACCCGTGAGCGTTGAACTGGCGCCGAACTGAGCAAGCAATTGTTTGCCGGTTCGGCGCTTTTTGCTTGTCGACGACCGTGGGGCGGCCCTTCAGCGGGCTGCACGTGTGAATGCGGGCACGGGCTGCAAATGTGAAACTGTAGGAGTTTATGACACTTTCCGGCAATTTTTCAGGCCATTTCTGTCATAAACGCAGTCAGTAACTCGGATTGGCCCGCCGCCACCAATGTCGGTGCGCGCCACCTGCTCGATATGTGCGACAATGGACAGCAGCAGTAGTGCCCGGGAGTTCGCTCCGGCGGATGAAATATGCCGCATGTGATCGCTGAATCCCCGAGTCAGCCGGTAGGCCTGCCAATAAGACTTTCATAATTGTTCATCGTTTTCGGCCCTCTATCTGCGCATTTGGCGCAAATGAAGTGGCTGTCGCAACATCGTTGCTCCGCCTGGTTTCCAAGGCCACAACGGATGTAGGCGCACATGGAATGACAAAGAGTGTGCTTCCTGTTGTCGGGTTTTGCGTGGTGGGGTGTCAAGGAGAAACAAATACAGTGGCAAATTTCAGCCAGGATGTTGTCGCTAAGGCACGCGAATTTGATCGTGAGTCAGCGGCTCTGAAAACCCGAGTCCACCACCTGGCCAAGAGCTTGGGGTTGACCTCGAAGGAAACCATCGAAGCACTGGGGCACGCGGGGATCGTCGTAAAGTCCGCTGCGTCCACCATTAATCAAAATCAGCTCGACGCAGTGCTGAATTTCATCGGTGATCATCCAGAGGATGCCTCGCTTGACGACGGATCCGCTGCGACCAAGCCAACCGGCGAAAAGCCAGCCGCGAAGGAAAAACAGTCGGCAGGTAAGCCGAACGCGGCAGATGAGAAGTCGGACGAGCAAACTGCAGCTAAGTCCGAGAAGAAGCCAGCTGCGAAGAAGAGCGGCAAGAAGTCGGCTGCGAAGAAGGACACAAAGAAGGCTGCGCCGAAGGCAGAAAAGAAGGCCGACCAGAAGGCAGCTCAGAGCGAAGCGGAGTCGGACGCAGCGCCTGCCGAGGAAGTGACCGAGAAGAAGGACACCAAGAAGTCCTCGGCTAAGAAATCCTCGGCAAACCAGAGCGCAGAGAAGCAGGCTGAAGAGAAGCAGAGCGCAGAGAAGAAGAGCACGACTAAGAAGCGAGCAACGCGTAAGCGGGCTGTGAAGAAGACCGCTGGCGCTCCGGAAGAAACCGCTGCGAAGGACGAGCAGAAGGACTCGAACTCGGTCGTCGAGGAAGCTGTTGAGGCTGTCGTTCAGTCGTCGTCGAAGAAGGCTGCAGACAAGAATGCTTCCGATAAGAAGGCTGCCGACACCGTAGCCGAGACCGCTGAGAAAACCTCCGCTGAGGAAGCTTCCGCCGAAGCACCTGCTGCAAAGAGCGCTGCAGTGACCACACGTCGTGGTCGCCGAGTTCGCCGTGCGGTCCGCACGACCAGCGCTCCAGTGGCAGAGGAAGCTCAGGAAGCGCAAGAGCCGCAGAAAACGCAAGAGCCGCAGGATACGCAGGCAACTCAGAGCGAAGCCCTGCAAGACATCGAGCCGCCGGTAGTCCCGGAGCCGCCGGTTGCGGAAGAGCAGACCGCGTTTGCGCCTATCTTCCTGGCGCCGCAGGCTGTCCCGGCTACGGCCAAGAATTCGGCCACCGAGGATGCAGCTTCAGCTGACAACGGGGCCTCCAACCAGGGCACCGATGACAACGCGGGGGAGGGGCAGGACGGCTCGTCGTCAAGCGAAACGGAGCGTCAGCCGCGCCCGCGTCGTCGCCGTCGTGGACGTGGGCGTCGTAATGATGACGCGCAACAGGCGGAGAAGACCACCGAAAACACAGAGCGCGAGGAAGAGGAAACCCGCGAAGAGGTCGAGGAACCGCAGGCGATTAAGGGATCGACTCGCCTGGAGGCGCAGCGACGTCGCCGTATCGAGCGTCGTGAGGAATCGCGCAAGCGCCATGTAATCTCGGAGGCGGAATTCCTGGCTCGTCGTGAGTCGGTGGAGCGCACGATGGTGGTGCGTGAGCGCAAGCGCCATGACCACGCGGGCATTGTCACTGAGGTGGGTGTGCTGGAAGATGACCTGCTGGTCGAGCACTTCGTTACCTCTGACACGCAGACCACGCAGATCGGCAATATCTACCTCGGTCGCGTGCAGAACGTCCTGCCCAGCATGGAAGCGGCGTTCATCGATATCGGAACCGACCGCAACGGTGTCATTTACGTAGGTGACCTGAACTGGAAGCTGCTGGGCACGAAGTCGCGTTCGCGCAAGATTGAACATGCGCTGAAGGCCGGCGACCAGATTTTGGTCCAGGTGTCCAAGGACCCGATTGGTCACAAGGGTGCGCGTCTGACCACCCACATTTCGATGGCTGGTCGATTCCTGGTGTACGTGCCGGGCGGCCGGAGCGCGGGTATTTCCCGCAAGCTGCCGGAGCCGGAGCGCAAGCGCCTGAAGTCGATTCTGAGCGAGGTTACGCCGGAGGGCTCGGGCACGATTATCCGTACCGCAGCCGAGGGTGTGTCCAAGGAGGCCATCGAGGCCGACATCAAGCGCTTGGAGTCGCAGTGGCAGGAGATCTGGGAAGCCTCCGAGGCAGCGAAGGCGAAGCGTGGAGCAAAGCCGATTGCGCTGTACGAAGAGCCAGACATGCTGGTCAAGGTCGTCCGCGACGTCTTCAACGAGGACTTCTCGCGTCTCGTGGTGGAGGGCGATCGCCCGTGGAACACAGTGACGGACTACATCGGCGACCTGGCACCAGAGCTGGAGCCGCGACTGCAGCGCTACTTCGCCAAGGAGCACGGCGGCGCTGATGTCTTCGAGCACTTCCGCATCGATGAGCAGCTGGCCAAGGCACTCGACCGCAAGGTCTGGCTGCCTTCGGGCGGCACGCTGGTCATCGACCGCACCGAGGCCATGACGGTCATCGACGTCAACACCGGTAAGTTCACCGGCGCTGGCGGAAACCTGGAAGAGACGGTCACTCGCAACAACCTGGAGGCCGCTGAGGAAATCGTCCGCCAGATGCGTCTGCGCGATCTGGGCGGCATGATTGTCGTCGATTTTATCGACATGGTGCTGCCGGAAAACCAGGACTTGGTGCTGCGCCGTCTGAAGGAGGCCCTGGGCCGCGACCGCTCGCGTCACGAGGTCTCCGAGGTCACCTCGCTCGGCCTCGTCCAGATGACTCGCAAGCGTCTGGGCACAGGCCTGCTGGAGACCTTCTCCACGCCGTGTAGCTGCTGCAATGGCCGCGGTCTGATTATCCACATCGATCCGGTTGAGCAGGACAATCAGGGCCGTGGCCACAAGAATGGCCGTCGCAACGACGAGCAGGACAAGTCCAAGCGCCGCAACAAGTCGCGCTCGGAGCACAATCCGGCCAACCACCCGGCCGCGCTAGCCATGCACCGCGATCAGGGCGACCAGGCAGGCTCTTCCAAGGCAACGCGTGACGACGACGCGGAGACCAACCAGCGCGACAAAGACGCAGCCGACAAGCGTGTCGCAGCTGCTGTCGAAGCTGTCATTGTCTCTTCTGAGAACGATGAGCCGAAGCCGCCGCGTCGTCGCCGGGTTCGTAAGAGCCAGGGCCGAAACGATGAGCAGCGACAGAACGGCCGTGGCCGTCAGGAGCGCCGCGAGCGTACTGAGCAATCGGAGAACTCCAATGACCTAGCTGCTCTGGCTGCCGCAGCTGTTGCGGAAGCCCGTGAGAAGGACCCAGAGGAGCCGTCGGATGACCGTTACATGCCGCAGGAGGGGCAGCGCCGCCGCCGTCGGGCTACGCGTCGCAGGGTAGCGGAGCATGTTGCCGTTGATTCGGCTGCACGCGACGCTGATGACCGCGACGAAGAATATGGTGATCGTCGCAAGCGTTCGGAGCGCCCGACCCGTGCTGAGCGTGCCGAGCGCACCGATAACGGTGGCTCCGGTGGAGGCCGTGGCGAGGCTGAACGCTCCAGCAGCGCTAGCGCTCGACGTCGCCGTCGTCGCGCTGTGCGTCGTAGTGCTGTGGATGAAACCACTGCGCCTCAGGCTGAGTCTCAGGCAGCTTCCACCACAGATGTGAGGGAGCCAGCCAAGGATGGCAAGAGCGGCAACGCTAACAAGACCGGTAAGGCTGTGGCCGAGGAGTCCCAGACCTATGAGGAGGCGAAGGAGGCGTTCGAGCGTTCTCCACGCCGTCGTCGTCCGACGCGCGGTAACTCCCGCTCGGATCGCGCACCGCGTCGCGAGGACTTCGAGTCCACTAAGCCAAAGGCGGACGCTGAAGGCAGCAAGGGTGGAGATCGTGCGAAAGACAACCGCGATGACAGCAACCGCAGCGCCAACCGCAGTGGCGGTGGACGCCGCTCGGGCAAGTCACGGGTTGAGGTCGTAGCAGTCCAGGGCACGGGAGCTCGCCGTAATCGCCGTCGGGCGGTGCGCAGGGTCTCGTCGCAAAGCGATGCCGAAGCGACTGCGCCGAAGCAGCGACAGGGCGCTTCAAACCGCGCTACTAAGCCAGAGCAGAAGCAGGCTAATTGCGGTGCTGCGGCGCCGGAGACGAAACCGGCCAATCGTCGTCGCCGCGTGCGTCGTGCGGTGCGCCGAAGTGGCCAGAACTAGAGATTGGAAATCTGAAATAAGGCCAGATAGAAGGTTGTTTTCCGTTCCCTAAAGCAGGGGGTGGAAAGTGGCTTCGGAAACTGCCCGGGAAGACCGTGAAAACCGATGGGGGACAGGGTCTTACTCGGGCAGTTTGTAATTTAGGGGGATTTTTCGCTACTCTTGACCAGTCGCTGATTAGTAGGCGTATCTGGTCATGCCCACTGGTGCTTGAGGTGCTGGTGGTAAGGAAACGGCCAGAGCGGGGAAATCTACTCGGATTTGGCTTTCGGGTATGTCCCTGAAGTGTTCTGCACACGCAACTAATCGCAATTCCATTGTCCAGTCAAGGAATTACAAAGATTCCTTGAGTCGAGTTTCTCAGATAAAGGGGTAGCCCTCCTATGTACGCGATCGTCAAGACCGGCGGCAAGCAGTACAAGGTTGCCGAAGGTGACCTCGTCAAGGTCGAGAAGATCGAGGGTGAGCCGGGTTCGTCCGTGGCTCTCACCCCGGTTCTGCTCGTCGATGGCGCAGATGTCATTGCGGATGCCGACAAGCTTGCCAACGTTACCGTTAACGCAGAGATCGTCGAGGCCGCTAAGGGCCCGAAGATCCGCGGCATGCACTACAAGAACAAGACTGGCTACAAGCGCCGCTACGGCCACCGTCAGCCGCTCACTGTTCTGAAGATTACCGGCGTCTCCAAGTAAACCGCCGAAATTCCAATTAGCTTTTCCCTAGGAGAAAATCATGGCTACTAAGAAGGGTGCATCCAGCACCAGCAACGGCCGCGACTCCGAAGCTAAGCGCCTCGGCGTGAAGCGCTTCGGCGGCCAGCAGGTTAAGGCAGGCGAGATTCTCGTTCGTCAGCGCGGTACCTCGTTCCACCCGGGTGAGAACGTTGGCCGTGGCGGCGACGACACTCTCTTCGCTCTGAAGGCAGGCGCAGTCGAGTTCGGTACCCGCCGTAACCGCCGCATTGTCAGCATCGTTGAGAATAACTCCTAAGAACAACCCTCGGTTGTCCACATAGGATTACTGCAACGTTGAATTTGAGGCAGGTTTAACTGCCTTGCAGAAGAGCCGATTCCTTTCCCACTGCGAAAGGTAATCGGCTCTTTTGTTGTTTATGTACTGTTTCGCGCTTTTAGGTTGCGAGGCAGCGTTTTGTTACCGCCTAGACTTCTGCCCGTCGGCTCGCTTAAATTAGGGCATTACTCCAGGCACTAGATGATGGCTCTCCGCTCGGAAGTGTGTGTGATTTTATGTCTCGTTTTGTAGATCGTGTCGTACTGCATTTGCAGGCCGGCGACGGTGGTCACGGCTGTAACTCGGTGCTGCGTGAAAAGTTCAAGCCACTCGGCGGTCCCGATGGCGGTAACGGCGGCCACGGTGGCGACATTGTGCTGGTCGTCGACCCGCAGATTCACACTCTGATGGACTTCCACTTCCACCCCCATATCAAGGCTGCCAACGGTAAGCCGGGCGCGGGCGATCACCGCAACGGTGCTCGTGGTGAGGACCTGGTTCTCGGAGTGCCGGAGGGCACGGTTGTCATGACCGAGGATGGGGAAGTGCTCGCGGACATGACAGGTAAGGGTGCCCGCTTCATTGCCGCTGAGGGCGGTTACGGTGGCCTGGGCAACGCAGCGCTGGCGAACAAGAACCGCCGTGCGCCGGGCTTCGCTCTCCTCGGTGAGCCGGGTGAGGCCAAGGACCTTGTCTTGGAGCTCAAATCCATGGCAGACGTTGGACTGGTGGGCTTCCCGTCAGCCGGAAAGTCCTCGCTGGTCAGCACCATGAGCGCTGCTAAGCCGAAGATTGGTGACTACCCATTTACCACGCTGCAGCCGAACCTGGGTGTAGTCAACGTTGGCTACGAGTCCTTCACCATCGCAGATGTGCCGGGTCTTATCCCGGGGGCATCTGAAGGCCGTGGTCTTGGGTTGGACTTCCTGCGTCACATTGAGCGCTGCGCTGTGCTGGTTCATGTGGTTGACGCTGCTGCGCTGGAGGGCGACCGCGATCCGGTCTCTGACATCAGGGCGTTGGAGACGGAACTCGCCAACTACCAGTCGGTGCTGAAGGCCGACGTGGGGCTTGGGGATCTCGCAGAGCGTCCGCGCGTCATCGTGCTGAACAAGATTGACCTGCCCGATGCTCGCGAGATGATTGACATGCAGCGCGAGGAGCTGGAGAAGTTCGGCTGGCCGATTTATGAGATCTCTACGGTGACGCACGAGGGGCTCAAGGAGCTGACCTACGGTCTGAAGGATCAGATTGCCGCCTATCGCAAGGCGCATCCGTTGCCAACAGAGCAGGAGCCCCGTGCGGTCATCCGTCTGGAAGGTGTGCGTGGCAAGAAGCGCGAAGGTGCGGACTTCACTATCGAGCGCGATCCGAATACCCCAGATGGGTTCATTGTGCGTGGCCGTAAGCCGGAGCGCTGGATTAACCAGACGGACTTCGAAAACGACGAGGCAGTCGGCTACTTGGCTGACCGCCTGGCCAAGCTTGGTGTCGAAGATGCCCTGGCAAAGGCTGGGGCAACGGTTGGCTGCCCGGTGACGATTTCCTATCTCACCTTCGAGTGGTACCCGCAGCAGGTCGCGGGCACCGATGACTTCGTGCCGAGTGGCCGTGGTACCGACGATCGTCTCTACGTCAACGAGCGCACTAGCGCCGAGCAGCGTAAGCGTGCATCGCAGGCCCGCCGTGGTCTGATTGACGAGTACGATTTCGGGGATGGCGAAGAGGCTATTCGCGACCGGTACTCATAGTCGCGGGCGACAGCGTCGTCGGCAAGCGAAGACTTCAAACTTGCATTTTGCCATTGATTGTTTAAACAATTATATAGTCAGAATTACGTTAGACCGTCGTGTTTTCCATTAGTGAAATGAGTGAGTCAGTTATCCCTTCCGACACCGTTGCCAACGATGTTGACGTCACTGGAGCAGATGCATTAGATGCCCCGGTAGCTACCGCGCCGAAGTCTGAATCGGACGCGCCGATTTCCCGTGAGGAGGTCGACGAGCTGCTTCACAACAATCCTGAGTCCACCGTCGCTGAGATTGAAAAGGCGACTGAGAATTTATCTCCGGGAACCAAAGGCGGTTTCGATTCCGAGACTCGTGAGGCAATTCGGACCGCGAAGCGTGTCGTGGTGAAGATTGGTTCTTCCTCGTTGACCGGATCTGACGGTCGTACCGATCCCGAACGCATCGACTTCATTGCCGATGCCCTGGAAAAGCGTATGGGCTTTAGCGATGTCATTGTCGTGTCCTCCGGCGCGGTGGCATCCGGAATGGGGCCGCTGGGGCTGACTTCGCGTCCCACTGATTTGGCGACCAAGCAGGCGGCTGCAGCTGTGGGGCAGGTGCGCCTGGCACAGGAGTGGGGACGCTCCTTCCTGCGGTATGGTCGCACTTCTGCGCAGGTGCTTTTGACCTCGGACGATGCAGGTGTGCGTTCGCGTGCCCGCAACGCTCAGCGCACTATCGACCGCCTGCGCCAGCTGGGTGCAGTGCCAATTGTCAACGAAAATGACACGGTCGCGACCTCGGAGTTCCGCTTCGGCGACAACGACCGCCTGGCCGCCCTGGTCAGTCACCTGGCGTACTGCGATGCACTGATTCTGCTTTCCGACGTCGACGGCCTCTACGACCGTAACCCGGCCGATCCAGGTGCAACCTTTGTGCCAGAGGTGCGCAGCGGTAACGACTTGCGTGGTGTTATCGCCGGTGACGGTGGAGCACTGGGCACCGGTGGAATGGCCTCGAAGGTGTCTGCCGCACGCCTGGCTTCGCGTGCTGGGGTGCCGGTGCTGCTGACTTCGGCGTCCAACATTGAGCGAGCACTTGACCAGGCAGACGTGGGAACCGCTTTCGCCGCGAAGGACAACCGCTTGAGCGCCTGGAAGTTCTGGATGCTCTACGCAGCGGATAGCTCGGGCCTGCTTCGCCTGGATGCCGGTGCGGTTGACGCCGTAACACGCATGCGTAAGTCGCTGCTCCCGGTCGGTATTACCTCGGTTGACGGTGAGTTCTCCGCTGGTGACATCGTTGACCTGATTGGCCCGAGCGGTGAGGTCATCGGACGCGGCGAGGTCAACTATGACTCTGAGGAGCTGCTGGGCATGATCGGCTACCACACCGAGGAATTGCCGAATGACATGCAGAAGCCTGTCGTCCATGCCGACTACCTGTCGGATTTCGCCTCCCGCGCTTAGGAGAGCGTTGCGCTGAGAGCTGCAGCGCTTAAAGACGCGCACCTGGGCGCCCCCGGACAGAGGTGCCTCGGCAAAGACCGGCTGAGTGGGGACTAGCTGAGTGCGGACTGGCTGGGGGAGGAGTGCCTGAGCGCGGACTGCCTGGATGAGGAACTTTCGGGCATAATCCTAAGTGTGTTATCGAAAATTATTGGCGTCATCGGCGAGTTGCTCTTGACCGCTGGAGTGCTGGTGGCGCTCTTCGCCTTTTATCTGCTGTACTGGTCTGGTCTTGAAACCGGGAAAGCTCAGCAGCAGGCTCGTGATGAGCTGCGGCAGGCATGGTCCGCACCGGCATCGGCCCCAGCTCAGGCGCCAGAAGGCACGGAGCCAGCTGTTGAGGGCTCCTGGGTGCCTGGCTCTGCGGTGGCGATGATTTCCGCTCCTAAGGCCGGTTTTAGCGACTTGGTCGTATTCGAAGGTGTCTCTCAGGAAGTTTTGCGCGGTGGCCCCGGCCATTATCCGAGCACAGCCCTTCCGGGGCAGGTGGGCAACAGCTCTTATGCCGCCCATCGTGACGGCCACGGAGCTCCCTTTGACAACATTGACCGCCTGCAGACGTGCGATGACATCACTGTAGAGACGCGTGATGCTATTTACCGCTACAAGGTATTGCCGGTCGACGGTATGGCTGGCGCAGGGGAAAGCTTCGACTGCGTGCCAGAAGGAACTAACGTCCCCGAGATTCCCGGCCAGCACATTGTCACTCCAGACCGCGCCGATGTCCTCAATCCGGTCGGTGACGCGACTCTACTTACGCTGACTACCTGCCATCCGCAGTGGGACAACACTCATCGGCTCATTATTCACGCGGTTCTCGCCGGTGTTGAGACCAAGGAGGTCAACTAGATGTACGCAGCTTTTTGGCGATCCCTGCCGGGTCCGTGGTGGGTGAAAGCGACCATCACCATCGTGATTGCCGTCATCGTGTTCCTGCTGTTGATGAATTACATCTTTCCTTGGGTTGCTGAGCTAATTCCCTCAAATGATGTCTCACTCTAGTTATGCTGGTAGGCATGACTGCTCAAACGAACGAAACTGCTAACACCAATCAACAGGGCATTGCCGAGGATTCGGCTCTTAGTCCGGAGCGTGCTGCTGAGCGCGCCGAGGTTTTAGATAAGGCACAGCGTGCCAAGGCTGTCGCGGGAGAGCTGGCTCGCTTTACGTCGGCACGCAAGAACGGGCTCCTGCTGGCCGCAGCAGATGCGCTGGTCGCCCGTACTGAAGAGATTCTGGTAGCCAACGCCAAGGACATCGAGGCCGGTAAGGCCCGTGGTTTTAGTGACTCCCTGCTGGATCGCCTGCGTCTTGACGCCGATCGTGTTGAGGGTATTGCCGGTGGGCTGCGCCAGGTTGCGGCCCTGCCGGATCCGGTAGGCGAGGTGCTGCGGGGCAGCACTCTTCCTAACGGCATTAAGCTTTCCCAGGTCAGCGTTCCGCTGGGCGTGATGGGCATGGTCTACGAGGCTCGCCCGAACGTTACTGTCGATGCCTTTGGTCTGGCGCTGAAGTCGGGCAACGTGGCCTTGCTGCGTGGCTCCAAGTCCGCCGTCCACTCCAACACGCAGCTGGTCGCGGTTTTGCGTGAGGTGCTGGCCAACCACGATGCACCGGAGGACCTTGTTCAGCTGCTGCCGTGTGAGACCCACGATTCCGTGCAGGATCTCATCACTGCCCGCGGCCTGGTTGACGTAGTGATTCCGCGCGGCGGTGCCGGTCTGATTGAGGCCGTCGTGACGAAGGCAACGGTGCCGACCATTGAGACCGGTACCGGTAACTGCCATATCTACATCGATGCTTCCGCCGATATCGACGAGGCGATTGCGCTGATGATTAACGGCAAGACCCGCCGTCCGAGCGTCTGTAACGCCACTGAAACGGTTCTCATTGACTCGGCGCTGTCCGCGCAGGATCAGGTCCGCATTTTGGACGCGCTTGCCGACGCGGGCATTGCGGTCCACGGCGATGTCGATAATCTGGCGGCCTCTGGGTGGACCGGTGAGGTCATTCCTGCGACGGAAGAAGACTGGTCGGATGAGTACCTTTCGCTAGACATTGCCGCACGCATTGTCGACGGTGTGGTGGCCGCGACGGATCACATCACTGAGTACTCCTCGGGTCACACGGAAGCTATCTCTGCACGTGACTGGGGCGTGTGCCAGGAGTTCGTCGACCGTGTTGATGCTGCCGCTGTCAGCGTCAATACCTCCACTGCGTTCACCGATGGTGAGCAGTACGGTTTCGGCGCAGAGATTGGTATTTCCACCCAGAAGCTGCACGCCCGTGGGCCCATGGGGCTGCCGGAGTTGACCAGCAGCAAGTGGGTTCTGGCTGGTCGTGGACAGACTCGTCCGTAGTGCCCGGGTAAAGTGCCAGTCATGATTAAGCGCAAGAAAAGTGTGCGGTCGCGAGTACACGCCGCGTTGACAGCGAAGTCGGCGGAAGCGCCCCGGCAGCGCATTGGCGTAATGGGTGGCACTTTTGACCCCATTCACAATGGTCACCTGGTTGCCGCGAGCGAAGTGGCAGACCGTTTTGACCTCGACTTTGTGCTTTTCGTGCCCACGGGTGAACCGTGGCAAAAACGCGGCCGGAAGGTCTCTCACAGCGAAGACCGCTACCTGATGACGGTCATTGCCACTGCGTCGAACCCGCAGTTTTCGGTCTCGCGGGTTGATATTGATCGGCCGGGTGCGACCTATACCGTCGATACGCTGCGGGATTTGAAGGTCATCTATCCCAACGCGGATCTGTTCTTCATTACCGGTGCCGATGCGCTGCAGAAGATTATGACGTGGCGGGACTGGGAGGAGATGTTCGACGCAGCAACGTTCGTCGGTGTCACTCGTCCAGGGGTTCACCTGCGGGCAGAGGACCTGGAAGGAATCGACGCTTCACGGTTGCACCTCATCGAGATTCCCGCCATGGCTATTTCTTCTACCGATTGTCGAAAGCGTGCGGAGGCAGGACGCCCTGTTTGGTACTTGGTGCCGGATGGCGTGGTGCAGTACATCGCTAAGCGGGGTCTGTACCAGTCTGCTGAGGGCACGGTTGGTTCTGTGGGCCCCGCATCGGTGAACTCGACCTCCGAGGATGCGGCATCGGTGGATGCGAAGTCCGATACCGCGGACTGAAAGTTAGCAGAATCCCGCTGAGACGGTAAGTTACAAGTACAAACGCTGTTTTTCACGACTTTTAATCACAAGGAGCTGAAGTCTTTCGTGACTGCACAACCACGCGCCATTGAGCTGGCGACCGCCGCGGCGAAGGCCGCCGATAGCAAAAAGGGTGAGGACGTCGTTGTTCTCGATGTCTCTGGCCCGGTGGTGATTACGGACGCATTCGTCCTGGTCAGTGCTGACAATGAGCGTCTGGTTGCCGCAATCGTCGACGAAATTGAGGACGATCTGCGTGACCTCGGCGCAAAGCCGGTTCGCCGCGAAGGTGTCCGTGAGGGACGTTGGGCGCTGCTGGATTACGGCGACATTGTCGTGCATGTCTTCCGCAGTGAAGAACGCGACTTCTACGGCCTGGATCGACTGTGGCGCGATTGCCCGCGCATCGAGGTCGAGGGCATCGAGCAGCCGAGCAACGAGGACGGCGAAGATTCCGCCCGCAATGCTCGTTCTATCGACGAGATTCCGCTGGCTGCCGAAAACCCGGACACGGACGAGTTTTAATTGTGGCGGGCTCACGCGAGGCACATGTTGCCGCTCGACGTCGCCTGATTATGCTGCGGCACGGGCAGACCTCGTATAACGCTACCGGCCGCATTCAGGGACAGCTGGACACGCAGCTTTCCGACGTTGGTCGCGAGCAAGCCCGTACTGCGGCGCAGTACCTGGCGGAGGCTGAACCGCGAATCACAAAAATCGTGTCCTCTGACCTGACCCGGGCAGCCGACACCGCCCGCGCGCTAGCCGAGGCCACCGGTGCAGAGTTGAGTTTTGATAAGCGCCTGCGTGAGACCAACCTCGGTGAATGGCAAGAGCGTACCTACGACGAGATTGACTCCGCGTTTCCCGGTATGCGTGACCACTGGCGCCATAATCTCAACTGGGCACCCAAGGGTGGCGAGACCCGCTTTGAGGTCTCCAACCGAATGCTGGCGGTCATTGCTGAGCTAGCGGCCAACCCCGATTGGGAGTCGGATACCTTTGTGCTCGTGTCCCACGGTGGTGCCATTGCTGCCGCTACCGCAGCCCTGCTGCAGATGCCGCGCGACTACTTCAGCACGTTCAACGGCCTGGGCAACACTGCGTGGGTCGAAATGGAGCAGCGCACGCGCGTCAATGGTGAGACCTCCTGGTACCTGAATGCTTTTAACGCGAAGGTCCGCGAGCGGGAGTCGCAGGTTTCTGATTCTTCAGGAGGCCGCCATGCCCGGTGACGGTCGCGTTCGCATTGTTGTTGATGACACCGCGTGCTTGATGCCCGAGGTTGCCCGCAAGCTCGACATCACCGTGGTTCCCATCGGCCATGACATCAATGAAGACGCCGTCACCACGTCGGCAGTCAGTCCACTGAAGCTGTGCGCCGCATATGCGCGTGCGCTGGAACGCTCCAACAAGGATGGTTCTGACGCTGGCGTTGTCGCCCTGCATCTTGGCAAGGGAATGTCCGCTACCTGGTCTAACGCTGTCACCGCTGCTGGTGCGCTGGACCGTGTGACCGTCATCGATACCGACACCGTCGGAGCTGGAGTCGGTGCCGCTGCCATCGCGGCGGCCAAGGCTGCGAGGGCCGGGGCCAGTCGTGATGAGGTTGCCGATGTAGCGCGTGATGTGCTGCAGCGCTATCGACTCTGGTTGTTTGTACCAAAGCTTGATTCGCTACGTCGTGGCGGTCGCATCTCCGCGGGCCAAGCGATGCTTTCTACGGCTCTCGCTATCAAGCCCATCGTCGGCATCAAAGATGGCTCACTAGCGCTGGTCGCCAAGTGTCGGACAGAGGCGAAGGTCAAGCAGCGCATGGTGGATTTTGCCACGAAGATGGTGCGGTCCGCGTCATCGGCGAACCGTCCGCCTGCGGTATTGCTGCATCATTCCGATGCGCTTGACGACGTTCACGAGCTCCAGGCCATGCTTGCCGAAGAGCTACCCGACGATACCCGGTTTAGAATCCTGGATTTGCCGGAGTCTCTTACCGCTCATGTCGGGCAGGGAGCCTATGCAGTTGGCATGGTCTCCGGTGGCTCGATTGATTCGAATGCCATGGATTTTGAAACAGAGATGGGCGTGACAGCGCTGCTCCACAGTGTGGAGGAGAGTGACGCGCCTGCTGTTGATGCTGTGGCTGCAGACGCGGTAGACGACGATTCCGGGAACATAGACAATTCCGGTGACTCTGCTGACACGGACGGTTCGGCTGAAAACGCTGGCACCACAGACCCAGGTGAGCCGATCACCGATCAGGCTGCGGTGAAGGTAGTTGAGAATCCGGCTGCCAGTCGCAACCGCAATAAACGAATCCATCGCACAGTAGTGACTAATGAACAGGGAATTCCGCTTTTCACCACGGCGGTTTCTAAATTGCCAACGTGGAGTGAGAATCGCCAAGCAGCTCTGGATAAAGCTGAGCGTCTGGCGAAGGCTATCTCTGATTTGGCGCTGCGCGATAAGTCCGATCCCGAGGGAGCTGTATTTGGCACCGATGGGGAGAAATCGCGGGAGTCGTCGTCAAGCGACAAGCGTGATGATGACGGCGACGAGAAGAAGTAGCGGCTGAACTGCGAAGATGATCTGGCCTGTGGATAACCTCCACAGGTCATTTTTTATCCACAGATGACGCCTTGATGAGTGCTTTCGTCAAGGTGGGGTGTGGTGCGGGGCGCTAGGGTGCGCATCGTGACGAATTTGCGGAATCGGCTGGCGGACTATCTGGAACCGATTGATCAAGACAAGCGCATGGCGGTGGACTTTTCCACGCGCCGGGCGGTGGTGACGCCGCGGGTGGCGATGGCTGCGTGCCTTGTGATTGCGGTGTTGGCTGTTGGAGCAATCGCTGCGGTGGTGTGGCCGTCGACGCCGCAGGTGGAGATGCCTGCGGTGCAGGACGCGGCTGTCGCGGGGACGACACCGGAGACGACCGAAACCCCAGCGGAGGCGCCTGGCGGTCCGGGGCAGGAGACTAACGCTCAGGCACAGGTGGGGCCGTTGATTGTGTCGGTGGTGGGGTTGGTTGTGAATCCTGGCGTGGTGGAGGTGCCAGTGGGTGCGCGGGTGGTGGAGGCAATTGAGCGTGCGGGTGGGCTTTTGCCGGAGGCTAATCCTGCCAGCGTGAACCTGGCGGCACCGTTGGTAGATGGTCAACAGATTGTGGTCGGGACAGAGGCGCTGCCAGCAGGGACGGCGGAGGGCGGTTCCGATGTTTCTGGCGGTTCTGGCGCCGGTGCTGCAGGCGGGGCTGACCCGGGTGGCTCTGACGGAAAGATCAACATCAACACCGCCACTGCTACGCAGCTGGAGGAATTGCCCGGAATTGGACCCGCAACAGCGACCAAAATCATTGACTTTCGTGAAAAGAACGGGCCTTTTGCGAGTATCGACGCACTTGAGGAGGTACCGGGAATCGGCCCGGCGAAGGTAGAGGCTCTGCGCGATGCCACCACCGTCTGACCTGCGCGCTCGTGCTGGGCTCGATGTGCGGCTAGTGCCAGCAGCGGTGTTGGCGTGGGCGACTGCGGTGGCGGTGATCATGCGCCCAGAATGGGCGATAGTTGTGGTACCGAGCTCAATCGCGACTGCGGTGGCGTTGCCGTGGGCGTGGCAGCGTTGGTCGTGGCGATGGGGCAGAGGTGCGGTGACCTCCGGCTGGCGAGCAATCGCCACTATCGTGGTGCCAGCTGTGGCGGTGGCCAGCGTTGCGGTGGCCACGCGAATCCGCATAGCGCAAGCCCGAGCCCATGAGCTCTATGAGGACATTGGTGGGATGGCGAAAGTGCAATTGCGCCTCGTCACCGAGCCGAAAGCAACCGAGTTTGGGGCCAGTGCGAAGGCCCGCATCGAAGGTCTTCCGGGGCAGGTGACGGCTTTCGGCGACGAGTCACTGTTGGCTATCACGAGAGACACCGTAATTGAATCCACAGCCGGTATACGTGTGGCCAGCAAGCCCTGCATTAGTGGTATCCAGCTGAATCTGCGCGGTGATGTTGAGGTCATCGCGCCACCACAGGGGCTGGCAGCTGACGTGAGGCAGCAGCTCTTTGACTCGGCGCAGAATCTCCCCGTTGGTCCCGACCGCCTGATTCCCGCCATGGCCATCGGCGATGAGCGCGGCTTTAGCCTCACCGATGGCGATGTGATGACTGCTTCTGGGCTTTCACATCTATCAGCGGTCTCTGGAGCGAACGTTGCGCTTGTTGTCGGGGCTGTTGTAGCCGTGTTTTCGTGGGCTGGACCGCGGGTGCGCGTCGCAGTCGCCGCGCTTGCCCTGTATGGCTTTGTGGCAATTGTGGGTACAGAACCGTCAGTGCTACGCGCGGTGGTCACCGGCTGCATTGGGCTGTTGGCGATTCTTGTAGGACGAGCTGGCCAGGCCATCGCGGCGCTGTCGGCTGGCATTATTGGGTTGATTCTCCTGGCTCCAGACCTATCGGTATCAGTGGGCTTCGCCCTCTCGGTCGCAGCCACCGCCGGGTTAGTCCTTCTTGCCGAGCCCCTTGCCAGACGCCTGTCCGCCACCACCGTTATGGGTACCTGGCCCGCCCCAGTAGTCCGCGCCGTCGCCGTATCGATTGCCGCACACGTGGTCACCATGCCCGTGTTGGCGCTCCTTATCGGCGAAATTAGTCACGTCTCACTGCTCGCCAATCTCCTCGCCGCGCCCGCCGTCGCACCGGTTACTATCGCTGGTTCGCTCGCTGCCGTTGCCGCCGCACTGCATCTCAATTGGCTGGTCAGTGCGCTGCTCTGGTGCGCCGCGCCGTGCGCATGGTGGATTCATCAGGTCGCACGCCTCGCTGCGGGAATCGTCGCGCCCGCCACTGGGACGGTCACGTTGGTCATCTCCTGCACGCTCACGTTCGCATGCTTGACGGCGCTCTGGGCGTGGCCCCGTCTTGCGCTCCGCGCTGGTTGCTTCGCAGTGGTACTTGCCGTCTGTAGTTACGCGGTTATTTGGGTGTTCGGGCTGGACATTGCGCGTGCCCCACAGGGGTGGAAGGTTGCGGCCTGTGCGGAGAAGAACCAGGTTGTTCTCATTCACGCGGAGGCTGTCGGAGAACCCGCCAACCATGTGGCATCGGTTGGTTACCCTGCACCGACCTCGCTCAGCCGGCAGTGCCGAATTGCACTCGGACTCACCGAGGAAGAGGCGGGGTACGTCCAGGTGCTCGATGACACCACCAATAACCCCACGACAGAAACCGTGGCGGTGGAGTCCCCGTCGTACATCGCTGAATCCGTGAGCGGCCAACCGTCCCAATCAGGCCGCTCACCCCAGTGGTTTATCGCTCGCGAGTGTGGTCCGCGCGTGCGAGAAACCGTAATGACACCCGAGCAGATTCCTGTGGTGTGCCCGCAGCGAGATGGGCCGCAAGCCCTGTATTCCAATGGTGAAGTCTGGCGAGGAAGGTGAAATCCGGGCTGTCCCGTAGGCTAGAAACAACAGTCGCAGGAATTAACGCGGAAAAGAGGTCGGGATTGAGCGCCGTCGCACCCGTGAATTTGATTGTGGGCAAAGAGGAGCTGCTGAAAGACCGCGCCCGCCTCGCCATTGTCGCTGCCGTCCGCGCGCAGGCAGCAACGGAGTCCGATCCGGGTGGACGCTCGGTGCCTGTGACCACCATCCGCGCAGGGGACATGACCACTGTCGATGCCGTGGAGCTCTTCAGCCCTTCGTTGTTTGGAGATGACCGGATCGTGGTTGTCACCGACTGCCAAGACGCCGGCAAAGAGCCTGCCAAGCTGTTGATGGATTCGGTTAAGGATCCCGCGCCGGGCATCACGTTGATTCTCCTTCACAGCGGTGAGGGGCGTCAGAAAAAGATGGTCGCTGACCTGCGCAAGTTGGGGGTCCGCTTTTTCGAAGCTCAACCGCTCAAGCGAAACGACTTGCCCGGTTTTGTTGGCGAAGAGTTCGCCTCACACGGGGTTAAGGTGCGTCGCGACGTCATCGATACCGTCCTGGATGCGGTCGGTTCAGACCTCCGCGAACTGGCGACCGCCATTTCCCAGCTGTGTGCGGATACAGCGGGCAAGGTCACCTCGGAAGCAGTGCGCACCTACTACGGTGCTTCGGCGGAGGTCTCGGGCTTTGAGATTGCCGAGCTCGCACTGCGCGGTCGGGGCGGGGAAGCGTTGGCCAAGATGCGCCGTGCCTTGCAGCTGGGAATGGCACCGGCACTGCTGTCGGCTGCAATCACGGGAATGGTTGGTGATGTAGCTCGGCTCCACGGTGCACGTGGTGTCAATGCGCGTAGAGATGCCCACCGCTATGGCATGCCGCCGTGGAAGTTGGAGAAAACTCAGCGGTTGGCATCTGCCTGGTCAACCCCGGCGGTTGCTCGCGCTGTGGTTGTCGCGGCACAGCTGGATGCAGACACCAAGGGAGCCTCATCGACGCCGGAACTATCGCTGGAACAGTCGGTGCTTCGTATCGCGGAGCTGGCCCATTCGTCCCATCGGCGTTAAAATTTCCGGGCTGCAAATGTGAAACTGTGTGAGTTTATGACACTTTCAAGCCATTTTTCGGGCCATTTTTGTCATAAACGTAGTCAGTAACTCGCATCGCCCCACCGCCGCCAGCCATAAACGCAGCCACTAACTCGCGTTGGGGTTAAATAATAAAAACCGCCTCCCGCCACATCCGAAATGAAATCGGAAAATAGCAGGAAGCGGTTAATTTCACGGCACAAGCGCCACAAGAACGGCACAGCGCCAAAAGGGAATTAGCCCTCCAGCTTGTTGAAAGCCTTAGCCATACCGGACTTCTTGTTAGCCGCAGTGTTGCGGTGGAAGACGCCCTTGGTGACAGCCTTGTCCAGCTTGCGGGAAGCAACGCGCAGCTGAGCCTCAGCAGCAGCCTTGTCGCCAGCCTCAACAGCAGCCTGGAACTTGCGGATCTCGGTGCGGACTGCAGAGCGGATAGCCTGGTTACGCAGGCGAGCCTTCTCGTTGGTCTTGTTGCGCTTGATCTGGGACTTGATGTTTGCCATCGTGAATACCTCTTGTATCCGTAGTAGTTGGAATTGCTACCGCCCGCCACCAAGAAAACTCCTGATCACAGTGCAAATTTCGGGGTCGAACCTCTGCTGGTTAAAACTCTTTAACCAGCGAGTTAAAACCACCCACTGCGCTTATGCGACGATGAAAACGCGAACCCAAGGTCCTGTCCGCGCTCGCCGCAAAGGAACGCAACGGTAAACAACTTGCAGAATCTTAGCAAACAGCGCTGCCTAATACCAGCCGCTGCCTAGTTCCAGCTGCGGCTAATTCCAGCCGTAATCTCCGCGCAACCGGGCGGCGATGAGCTCGAAGCGCCTGCGGGGCATCATTGCGCCTGCGCGGCGAATACCCGATTCTGGAATGAGCAAGATACGGTCCATGCGAACCCACGATGGCTTGGGGTCTTCATTCCAGAACCCACTACCGATAAACAGCCACTCCGGGTGCTCACTGTGCTCGGTGCGTGTGGAAATCAGCATGCCCAGAAGATACTGGTCGTGGCGACCAACCACGACCACAGCGCGCTCACGCAAAGCGGCATTTTCACCTTCGAGCTGCAGCGGAATCCACACCACTTCGCCGGGGTCGGCCTGGCCATCCATGTCGGGGCTGTAGACGATTGTGCGGGCCAGCTCCGCGGTTGGGCGCGCGATGGTCACCGAATCTCGCAGTCGAAGTAGGGCCTCCTTGGACTCGTCGGAAAGCGAGGTGTCCTGGGCGAGTCCTAGCTGCATGTTGAGCTTAAACAGCGCCTCGTCGAGTGTGTCGGGGCCACGGAACCACTCGGTACCGGCGAAAAGACGCGCGCTGATGCGATTACGCAGGCGGCGTGGCCAGCTTTCGCGTTCATTTTGATCGGTGGACGAAGTGGAGCTCATAGAAACTAAGTCTAGAGGTTTAGTGCGGAGGGAATCGATAGGTAAGATTGTGCGTGATTGTATTTAAGCCCGGCTGGTCGGTTTTCGAGGCCGGCGCATATGGGTCGGCCAACGCCGCGCCCCAATGCCCATAACGTCTTTATTTTTCGGAGTAGACCCAACGTGACCAAGAATTTTGCGGAGCAGACTTTTACGGACCCCTCACGGATTCGAAATTTCTGCATTATTGCGCACATTGACCACGGTAAGTCCACCCTGGCGGACCGAATTCTGCAGCTCTCGGGCGTTGTTGAAGCACGCGATATGCGCGATCAGTACCTCGACAACATGGATATTGAGCGCGAGCGCGGCATCACCATTAAGGCTCAGAACGTGCGCCTGCCGTGGGTTCCGCGCACCGGCGAGCACGCGGGCGAAGAGATTGTCCTGCATCTGATTGATACGCCTGGTCACGTCGACTTCACCTACGAAGTCTCGCGTGCGCTAGAGGCGTGTGAAGGCGCGATTCTGCTTGTCGACGCTGCTCAGGGCATCGAAGCGCAGACGCTGGCCAACCTGTACCTGGCCATGGAAAACGACCTGGAGATCATTCCGGTTCTGAACAAGATTGACCTGCCGGCCGCGGATCCGGATAAGTACGCGGAGGAAATCGCGCACATCATCGGCTGTGAGCCGGAGGATGTCATGCGTGTGTCGGGCAAGACCGGTGAGGGCGTTGCGGAAATGCTCGACCGAGTCTGTGAGCTCGTCCCGGCACCGGTCGGCGATCCGGAGGCACCTGCTCGTGCGCTGATTTTTGACTCGGTCTACGACACCTACCGTGGTGTGGTCACGTACATCCGTGTTGTTGATGGGCAGCTCAAGCCGCGTGAAGTCATTCAGATGATGTCCACCGGAACTAAGCACGAGCTGTTGGAAATCGGCATCGTCTCGCCGCAGCCGAAGAAGTGTAAGGGCCTCGGCGTCGGCGAGGTCGGTTACCTCATCACCGGTGTGAAGGACGTCCGTCAGTCCAAGGTCGGTGACACCGTCACGCTGAACGCCACGCCGGCGGAGGAGCCGCTGGAAGGCTACGAAGAGCCGAAGCCGATGGTCTACTCCGGTCTGTTCCCAATCTCTCAGCAGGACTATCCTGACCTGCGTGATGCGTTGGAAAAGCTCCAGCTTAACGACGCTTCGTTGACATTCGAACCGGAGACTTCGGTTGCCCTCGGGTTTGGTTTCCGCGGTGGCTTCTTGGGCTTGCTGCACATGGAGATTACCCGTGCCCGCCTCGAGCGCGAGTTCGACCTGGATTTGATTTCGACGGCTCCGAACGTTGTCTACCGCGTTGTCATTGAGGACGGCACCGAGGTCACTGTTCACAATCCGAGTGACTGGCCGGAGGGCAAGCTCCGCGAAATTTACGAGCCGATGGTCAAGTGCACCATCGTTGTGCCGAGTGAATTCGTTGGCCCCACCATGGAGCTGTGTCAGCAGAAGCGCGGTGAGATGGGCGGTATGGACTACCTGTCGGAAGACCGCGTGGAGCTGCGCTACAAGATGCCACTGGGCGAGATTATCTTCGACTTCTTCGACATGCTGAAGTCCCGTACCAGGGGGTATGCCTCGCTGAACTACGAAGATGCCGGCGAGCAGCTTGCGGATCTGGTCAAGGTGGATATCCTCCTGCAGGGCGAAGCAGTCGATGCTTTCTCCGCTATCGTCCACCGCGACAACGCCCAGTGGTACGGCAACAAGATGACCAAGAAGCTGCGCGAGCTGATTCCTCGCCAGCAGTTCGAGGTCCCGGTTCAGGCTGCAATCGGTTCGAAGATTATCGCCCGCGAAAACATCCGTGCACTGCGCAAGGACGTCCTTGCTAAGTGTTACGGCGGTGACATTTCCCGTAAGCGCAAGCTGCTGGAGAAGCAGAAGGCCGGTAAGAAGCGCATGAAGAACATCGGTTCGGTCTCGGTGCCACAGGAGGCATTCGTGGCTGCGCTGTCCACCGACGAGGGCGGTAAGTAAAGGGGAAACTGCATGCCACGGAAGCGGAAGAAACTGGTCGAGAACTTCGAAGAGCTGCTCGAAGCCGGTGACATGGATGCACTGAAGGCCGTCTATGACACTTGCGCTCTCGACGCAGTCTTTGGCTACAGCAAGGACACTGCACTGGCGCTCCGTGGCACCCCGCCAGAGCTCATGCGCTGGCTAATCGACCAGGGGATCGACGTCAACACCGAGAACCGCTTCGGTAAAACCGCCCTGGCAGAGCACGCAAGCCGGGGCGACATCGACAAGATGAAGCTCCTGCTCGAATGCGGTGCCGACATCGAAGCCGGTAAGTATCCTCCGCTTTTCATGGCAGCGAAGAGCCATCAGCCCAAGGCGATTGCGTTGCTGTTGGAAAATGGTGCTGACCTTCACCGCGAGAACCGCCTCGGTCACGGCCGGACAGCGTTCAAAGAGGCGGTTGCTGCTGCCGATACCGATTCCCTCAGTCGAGTCCTAGACAGCATCGAGGTGCTTCTGGACGCTGGTTCGGAAATCGACGACGAAGTGCGCGAAGAGTTCACCAAGTTCGGTCGCCGCTACAACCGCATGTCAGAGAAGCAACGCGACAAGTACCAGCCAGTTATGGATCGCCTCTACGAGCGCATCGGTGCGGAACGTCCGGACGTGATTACACCTCACGATGGCCACAGCGACATCATTGTCCCCGCAGGCAAGTCGACCAACGGTCAGTTCCGATACCTCTGGAACTACCTGGTGCCGGGTGGTGGCGCAGCCGCGACTGTGCAGGGCGAGGTTATTCGCATCGTGGGCCGGCTCGGGTACGAGGCCCTGGAGATGGGCTACGTCAACTGGGACGAAGACTTTGTCGCGATGACCGACTTTTGGCTGGAGACGGTTGGGGCTGCCGAGGATGCAATGGCCGTCGTAAAGCAGCGCAAAGCTGGTGAGGCGGACATTGATGCGTTGACGGCAGCGGCGGTCGCGTGGGTGGCAGAGCACCCGCAGCCGATTGCATTGGGCGAGGTTCCGTACCGACGCTAGCTCCCAAGACGCTAGCCCCAGTCGGGTGGCAAAGAACGGTTAATGGCCAACCTCTGCATTTATCAGTTGTGTCAGACGTTATCTTTGATGGGTGGAATCCGTATACCTAACAGCAATACTGTTTTCGATTATCGGCGGGCTCGGTGCTTCGTTGCTTCGGCTGCCGCCGCTGATTGGTTTCCTTGGGGCCGGTTTTGCCGTTCATGCAATGGGACTTGAGGAAATCCCGTTTATTGATTCGCTGGCCGAGCTCGGTGTTACCACCTTGCTCTTCACAATCGGTCTGAAGCTGAATCCCAAGGATATCGTGGCGCCGCGAGTGGTCTTTTCAGGGTTGGGTCACGCATTTTTAAACACGGTGGTTTTTGCCGTGCTGTTTGGTATCGCCAGTTTCTTGCCGCTGCGTGAACTCACGGGGCTGTCGGTGACTGCGTTGATTTACATCGGCATCGCGACTTCCTTCTCGTCGACGGTGTTTGTGATGAGCCACTTGGAGGAGCAGAACCGCGGTGCTTCGGCCATCGGACGCATCGCGATTGGTGTGCTCATTCTGCAGGACATCATTGCGGTCGGTGTGCTGGTGGCATCGTCGGGTAAGACCCCGGAGCTGTGGGCGCTGGCTCTACCACTGTTGTTCTTCATCCGTCCGCTGGCGGCGCGGCTTCCCAACCGCATGTTCCGCACTGAGCTGCTGGTTCTCACCGGCATTGGTATTGCTGTGGCCGCTTACTCGGCTTTCGAGCTGGCAGGGCTGTCCGGCTCGCTGGGGTCCTTGGTTGCCGGTATTCTGCTGTCCTCGCACCCGATTTCTGACCGTCTGTCGGAAGCTCTGATTAGTATCCGTGAGCTGCTGCTGGTCGCGTTCTTTATCGAAATTGGCCTCGGTGGTCTGCCAAGTGCTGGCGGCTACGTTATCGCCGCGATTATGGTCCTGTTCCTGGTGTTCAAGGTCACTATCTTCATCGGGATTCTCAAGCGCACCGGACTGTCCCTGCGCACTAGTGCGTTGGCGGGTCTGACGTTGAGTAACTACTCGGAGTTCGGCCTCATTGTCATGGCTGCGGCGACGCAACAGGACATTCTGCCCGATGAGTGGACCTCGATTATGGCAGTCGCCGTGGCGGGTAGCTTCATTGCCAGCTCGCTGATGGTCCCGCATGAGGACAAGCTGGTCAGCTTCCTGCAGAAGTTCGTCCCAGAAACCCCAGAGGACCGCCTGGTCCCAGAAGAGGCAACGGTCATTATTGATAACGCTGATGCCCTCATCATGGGTATGGGGCGCGTCGGCGTCGGTGTCTACGGCAGGTTGGTTAATGAGTACGGCATGAACGTCTTTGGCGTTGACTTCGATGAGGATCGCATCGAAGAGCTGCGTGAGCAGGGCTACCAGGTTATCCCGGGTGATGTGACAGACCCAGAGCTGTGGCACCACATCGAGTTGGAGAAGAAACCAGCGCTGTACGTGTTGGCGCTGTCTGAGCACGCTGAGACCTACGCGATGATTCAGAACATCCGTAAGCAGGACACCGAAGCCGTGGTTGCTACCACCACTAAGGTGCAGAGGTTTAAGGATCAGCTTCTCAACGTTGGTGCCGACATGGCCGTCTACCTTTATGACGGTGCTGGCGAGGAGCTTGCCGACCGCGCAGTGGAAACACTTCAGCAGCGTTCGTAGTCGGATCCGTGACCCCGTGATGGGCTAGCAGGGCTGCCGCGGCTAACCGCACTTTCAGATAAGCCTAAGCTGGAACTATGACTGATTTATATCTCGTGCGGCACGGCGAAACTGAGTGGTCGCGCACTGGGCAGCACACATCGGTAACTGATCTTCCTCTGACTGACAACGGTAGGGAAGAAGCCAAGGCCCTCAACGGCTGGCTGGATCCGAAGGACTTTGGGCTAGTGCTGGCATCACCCCGCCAGCGTGCCCAAGAGACCGCTCGATTGGCAGGATTCCACGACTTCGAAGTCGAAGAGGATCTCGCGGAATGGTTCTACGGCGACTACGAGGGGATTACCTCGAAGGAAGTGCAGAAGACTGTTCCCGACTGGCAGATTTGGACTCACGGTGTGCCCAATGGCGAAACCGCGGAGGAAGTCCGTGAGCGCGTTGAGCGCGTGGTCAAAAGGGTTCGTGAATCGGGTGAAGACAAGGCGATTTTGTTCGCACACGGTCACTCGCTGCGTGCGCTCACTACGGCCTGGTTGGAACTGCCCATTGAACTTGGCCAGTCCTTCCCATTGAATACTGCGTCCCTGTCAGTGCTTGGTCGCTACCATGACCGGCCTGCGGTTCTGCGCTGGAACCTCTCGCGGGGGCTGTAGCGGCGTTGTGGCCGGTGCCTCAGTGAATTCGCCGACACCGTTCAAGCTCTGTAGTGGGCGCCCGTGAATCACAATTCCGGTGCCTTCGATATCGGGGAGACCACCACGGCGGTGTTGTTACGGCGCGCGCCGAACCCTTCACCAGGTTTTGGTGCATATTCGCAGGATAGGACCCAATTGCACGCTCGCCGCTCACGTCGACTCTCCTTTGTTTACTTGTCTCCTTTAGTTAACTCCTTTTCCCGACCAGCTGTCGTATACAAGTAAGCAGTGCGACGTTTAGGGGACTCGGTGAGTCCAGCCCTCCGTGCCGTATTTGGTGTCAATAAGATGCTGCGCCGCAGCGAAGTCCTCGTCGGAAAGCGATACCTCGGCGGCGCCGTAGCGGTTGATGAATGTCTGCTTCATCGCGTCAATGACTTCGGCGCGGCTGGCACCCGTCTGGCGGCGGAGCGGATCGACGCGCTTCTTTGCGCTGCGCAAGCCCTTGTCGGCAATCTTGGCCTTGCCAATGCGCAGGACTTCCATCATCTTGTCAGCGTCGATGTCGTAGCTCATGGTGACATGGTGGAGCACCGTCGAACCACGGCGCTTCTGCGCGGCACCACCAATCTTGCCGCCATCGGAGGTGATGTCATTGATGGGGACATACCACGCATTGACGCCGAGCTGCGCGAGCGCAGCGATGACCCAGCGGTCGAGGAACTCATAGGATTCGACGTAGCTGAGGCCGGCGACCAGCTTCTCCGGAACATAGATCGAGTAGGTGACGCAGTTGCCACCCTCCATGAACATCGCGCCACCGCCGGAGAGACGACGCACCACTTGCACATCGTGCTTCTCTACGCCCTCGGGTTCGAGTTCATTAACATAGGACTGGTAGGAACCGATGACGGTGGCACGATCATCCCAATCCCAGAAGCGCAGAGTTGGTCCGCGCTGTCCGGAATTGACTTGGTCAAGGAGGAGTTCGTCGAGAGCAACATTCATCACCGTCGGCAGGACTCCCGGCTGCAAAACCTCCCACTCCAAATCAGTGAAGTCGACAGCCTGTGTCAGTGCACGTCGAACGACCTGCGCAATGATGTGGGTATCAAAACCGTGCAGTCGCACCTCGCGACCAGACTGATCCTCAAAATCCTTCAGCGCCGCATCGAGGCGAACCTGTAAACGCTCCGTATGGTCTCCCGCAGGTGCACCGAGCAGAGCGTCATTAATAATGTCGTAGGCTTCATCGGGCTCGAGGAAAAAATCGCCCGAAATGCTTATCGACGAAATCGTGTCACCGGTGGTCTCACAATCGGCAACAACCAATTTGCCGCCGGGAACCTTCATTTCTGAGTGGAACTTCTGCGGGTGCGTCATAGGATTCGATGGTACTCGCGCCGAGCGTTACGATGTCCCCCGTGTTTACCTCATCAACCTGCTGGTTCTCACCGCATTGGGGTGGTCGCTGGCGAGCCGTCGTAAAGCAAGTATCGGCCTTGCCGGGCTGATTCTGATTCCGGCGATTGCGGCGTTCGGCACCGCCATTTGGAAGATGATTAGCGGTGAGCCGCCAGAGCCACTAACGCTGTCGGTGACGGCAATTATCGCGATGGTCATCAACCTGGTCTGTGCGATTTTGCTGATGAACCTGCGCAAGGCCGACAGTGCGCTCATGCGCGGCGCGTGGTTGGCGGCGCGTAACGACGTCCTGGCGAACCTGCTCATTCTCGCCGCCGGAGTGGTCACCATTTTCTGGTTCAGCGCATGGCCGGACATCGTCGTGGGACTTGTCATCGGCGTCATTAATCTCACGGCAGCGAAGGAAGTTTACGAGCAGGCGCGTGCCGAAGACCCCGAGCTGGAGATGGATGATGACGACTAGCGCTGACTAGTCCGGGGGTGGGAGCGAAGGTTGGGAAGGGGCCGGGGAGGGCCGGGGCCTACTTCCACATATCCTTCTGCCACTGCGGCTTATGGGCGTAGGTGAACTCGTAGTATTCCTTGTTCTTCAGCTCACTGGCTGCGGCCTGGTCAATGACAACCGTGGCCCGTGGGTGCAGCTGCAATACGGACGCAGGCATCGACGCGCTCAGTGGGCCCTCGATGGATGCGGCAATAGCGTGCGCCTTTGCGGTGCCGGTGGCCAGCAGCAGGAGGTGCCCCGCACGTGAAATGGTGCCAAGCCCCTGGGTGACCACGTGGTACGGCACATCGTCCGCGGAGTCGAAGAAGCGGGCGTTATCCAGCACGGTCTGCGGGTGCAGCGTCTTAATGCGAGTCAGAGAGCCAAAAGAGCTGGCGGGCTCGTTAAAACCAACATGCCCATTGGTGCCGATGCCCAGCAACTGAATGTCAATGCCGCCGGCCTCGATAATCTTTCGCTCGTAATCCTCGCAGGCCGCGCCGATATCGTCCGCGAGGCCATCGGGAATATGGACCCTCGCCGGGTCAACATCCACGTGATCGGAAAACTCATTGTGAATCACGTGGTAGTAGCTCTGCTCATGCTCGATGGGCAGTCCCACGTATTCGTCGAGTGCGAAGAAACTGCAGT
This sequence comes from Corynebacterium sp. HMSC075F02, assembly GCF_001838335.1. NCBI lineage: Bacteria > Bacillati > Actinomycetota > Actinomycetes > Mycobacteriales > Corynebacteriaceae > Corynebacterium > Corynebacterium sp. HMSC075F02. Next base: position 40,662 of record NZ_KV836324.1, read on the forward strand.
CCTTAAAAGTGACTTCACCAGCCCGATGGCGACGAATCAGTTCCCGATACGTCGCAAGCGGAGTCGATCCTGTCGCTACACCGAGGTTTCCACCTTTGTTGGCGTAGTGAGCGAGGTAGTCCGAAGCGATGCTCGCGACTTCGGCCTCAGAATCGACGATGATGATTTCCATGGTGGAACACTCCTGAAAACGAGGGCTCGTGGCAGAAATTGCAAAAGGTGCGAGACAGAGTACCAGTGACTCCACAACGCTAAGCGCTATAGCCCTATTCAGATGAGGTTAATCTGCCACGGGGTGAGACCTGTAATTGAGCCCTGTTTTTCCTGCGTAGGCTACTTCACCCAGAAGTTGCCGTCTTCATCCTTGTAGATGATGTCGCCAGCGTGAGCGACCTGGGTGTCGTTAACCTGAAGCTCAACCAAATCCAGCGTTTCGACGATTGGTTCAATGTAGACGCCACCGTTAAACCAAACCTTGAAAGCATCTGCTGAAGTCGAAGAACCGGAGAAACGGTGTTCTTCATACTTGTGCACTGGTGCAAAGGGGCAACCAATAGCCTGTGCGACAGCTGGAGAGGCAGCAACAGCGCCCAGCACAGTAGCGGCACCGATGGCGACAGCGGCGATAGAGCGAGAGAATTTCATGAGGCAATTCTATGCCGATTCAGTCCCGGATGGGAAGGCCGGGCTGAACGGCTGCTTCCCTGTATTTACCGCCACTCGGCAGTTGCCGGGTCAATGCCTTCCTTACGGGCCTGAGCTTCAATCAGCTCCAGCAGGTAGCCAGCATTGCCGCGGTAGTACCGATCAAACCGGGAATCAGCGACGTACATGCGAGCCAACAGAATCTGCTTTTCTCGACCAGCCTCGTAGAAGCGAGTAATAGAGGCCAAGTGACGGTCAACTAGCTCGGCCGCCTCAGCGGAACCGGGCTCGACGTGGCGCTCGGCGGCGTCGGCAAGCGCATCGGCAAAATCCTTAGCCTCTGCTTCAAGCTCGGCCCAGTCGCTGTCCTTCATCTTTTCCTGAGCCTGCTGAGACTGCTCCCACTCAGTGGTGTCGCCCCAGCGCTCCTCAGCTTCGGCTTCTAGATTCTGCCAGTCGCGGCCCAAGAGCTCCGCTTTCGTCTTTGCTTTCATGGTATTTCCTTCCTCAATCAGTTTGTCCAAGGACTGCACCATGTGGTGCAGGTCAGCGATCTTCTCGGTGAGAACAGTTCGCTGTGCGAGTAAACGATCTTTCCGACTTCTCGGGGAGGAATCGCCGTGGATGAACTCCTCGATAGTCTTCAACGGCACACCGGCGGCGCGGTAGACCAGAATCTCCAGCGCGGTGTCGATGTCCTCATCGGTGTAGAGGCGGTAATCGGACCACGTGCGATACTGCGGGCTGAGTAGTCCGATGGCATCCCAATGCCTCAGCGTGCGCGTGGTAACGCCCAGGAGCTCGGCTGCCTCGCCGATGGTGTACTCGTTGTCGTTGTTGCTCACGGGAATCATCTTTCTGTTTGACGCCGCGTCAAGGTCAAGACCTGACGCCGAAATCCGTCGAGGAAGTTAGCTGGGGCAGCCGCAGGGGAGGGAGCGGGGCCGGGGTCCGCCAATCTTCGAGGCTCTACCGCAAGAGCCGAAGCCGATTGATTGCCGCTGCGACCTCCTGGACGCGAGGCTCGGCCAGATGACCAGAGTTGGTGAACTCAGCTGTCACATCGAAGAGTGAATGACAAAAGTTGTCGTACTCGCGCTGGATTAGGTCGGTGAGGTCAGTACGCCCATCGAACTGCTTTACGACGGCGCCCAGAATCCGGGCAATTGCTTCTGTTTGGGAGGAGTCCATCAATTGGCTGACAGCGCGCAAATCAAGATTGTCCTTGCCCACCTGAATCAGCTCTAGACCACGAGCACGCGGTGGCTTAGGTGGTTTCGCACCGCCACCGCGCCCACCGCGACCGCCGCCGCGGCCGCCATGCCCACCACGGCCACCACCGGTAGGGAAGTCAGCCTGCAGAAAACGCTCACCGATCTGCGCAAAAGCAGGCGAAGGCTCAGCCGGAGTAGCCGATTCGCGAAGTTCACGGGCGCGCTCGGTGACGTCGTAAGGCGTGTACGCATCCATAGCAATCACGGTGTCCGCGACATCGATGAATGCGCCGGACCCACCAGCGACGATGACCGTGGAGATTCCGTGGTTTTCCCAGAGCTCGCGGACCCGTGCGACCAGTGGAGTAATCGGCTCGCGGTCATCGGGGATGAGGCGGCGCATGCGCTCATCGCGAATCATGAAGTTGGTTGCGGAAGTGTCCTCGTCGATGAGCAGCACGCGCGCACCGGAACCTAGCGCCTCCATCAGGCCCGCAGCTTGGGACGTCGACCCCGATGCATTCGCGGTGGAAAATCGAGTCGTGTCATCACCGGAGGGAAGGCCGTTGATAAACGGCGAGATATCCACACCAGTGATGGCTCGGCCGTCCTCGGCACGCAGCGCAACCGCAGTCTCGTCGGCGACTACAAACTCGCGGCCATCGCCAGCGACATGGTTATAAACACCCGTGACCAGGGAGGACAACAACGTGGACTTGCCGTGATAACCGCCACCGACAATCAACGTCACGCCCCGCGGAATACCCATGCCATGCACGGTTTTTCCCGATGGCAGTTGAAAAGTGTGCTGCAGCGATTCCGGCGAGGTAAACGCAGTCGCGCCGGGCTTCGGCAGCTGGCTATTGCCCGCCTGACGAGGCAACACCGACCCGTCTGCCACAAACCCAATCAGGTCCGCGCCCGCCACTGCACGGCGCAAAAAGAGCTGGTCATACTCCAATTCCGCGGCTGCCTCGAGCGCATCGATGGGTGCGTTCACGATGGCGTCGTCAAGCGCGTCAAACAGATCCTCACAGATCAAGCGCGCCGCCTCACGCCCGAGAATGCGTCGGCCGCGGGCGGGCAGTTGGATTTCTAGGCAGATTTGTAGGGCATCGCCATGCTTATCGACGTCGTGCGCATCCGCACGGAGCTCAGCGACAGCTGCTCGGCGCAAGACCTGCTGACCTGGAGAATCAATGAATAGCCCGCGACCATACTTCTTCAAAGCGCGCACGAGACGGCGGTTCAGCAAATCGAGCTCCGCCGTGCTGAACCTGCCGGGCTGTGACCGGGAGGCGCCGCGATAGTCCAGTACGGACAGCGGAATATGGACGCGTGCCCGTGATGCCGGGGCATAGGGGTCGGATTGGACCTTGTCGATAAACAGCGTCGCGTCCAGATCCGGCAGGTCGTGGGAGCCACGCAAAGATTTGTATGCACCGTAGCTCTTGCCATCGAGGTTGGAGAGACGCCGATAAAGGTCAGCGGGCATATTTCTACTTTCGTTGAAGCTGTTAGATGTTCTTCCCGCGAGTGTAGTGGCTGAGGGGACAAGCGCGATTCGGTCTTTGACTGGCCTGGGCAGACAGCCACGTGCGGTAGCGCCGTTGCTACAGGCAGGTAGCGTAAAAGGTATGACTGATAGCTCGGAAGCTGCCAAACCCGCAGGGGAGAACCCAGAGTCGGTGCAAAAACACGCCAGCGCCAACGCCAAGCGCTACGTTTGGGCGCACGGTTTGCAGAATATCGGCGATCAAATCGTTGCGGCAAAGACGCTGTTGCCATGGTTACTTCATTCGGCTGGAGCGCCGGGCTTCTTCATCGCCATGCTTGTGCCGGTGCGTGAGTCTGGTTCGATGCTTCCGCAGGCAGCGCTGACACCGTGGGTAAAGTCTCGCCCGCGCCGCACAACCGTCTGGATCGCTGGTGCTTTGGGGCAAGCCATCGCGGCGGTGCTGATTGGTCTGGCGGCATTGTTCCTGGAAGGCACCGCGCTCGGCGTCGCTGTCATCATTGCACTTGCAGGCTTTGCGACGGCACGAGCCCTGTGCTCGATGGCCTCGAAGGATGTTCAGGGACGCACGATTCCGAAGGGGCAGCGCGGGCAGATCAGCGGCCGAGCTGCGATGTTGGGCGGTGTCGCCGCAATTATCGTTGGTGCGGTGTTGTGGATCATCCGCGACAACGTCACCAAACCAATCGTGGCGGGGCTCATCTTTGTTGCGGCGCTGTCGTGGGTGGCAGCGGTTTTGATCTTCCGCGGAATTGTCGAGCCCACCAATGAAGATGACAAGGACGAGCCGAATAAAACCTGGTGGCAGGACACCTGGCGGCTATTTGCGGAGGATAAGAACTTCCGTGACTTCGTGATTGTCCGTAGCTTGTTGCTGGTCACAGCACTATCCACGTCGTTCATCGTCACGCTAAGTGCACAGGTGGGTGCTGACCTGGAAGCCTCTGACGGTAGTGGCGGGGGAGTGAGCGCAAACGTCGGCATCTTCATGCTCGCCGCCGGGTTCGCGTCGCTCATTGGCGGAAAAGTCGCCGGAATCTGGTCTGATAAATCCTCGAAGAAGGTCCTGACCTACTCTTCGCTGGTCGGTTCGATTGTGCTTTTCCTGCTGGTCGCCAGTTCACACTGGCTTTCCACCAGCACCAATGCCTGGATTTTCCCACTCGGCTTCTTCGCAATGTCGGTCGTCCACGCCGGTGTTCGCGTGGCTCGGTCGACCTATGTCGTTGACATGGCAGAAGGAGACAAGCGCACCGAGTACGTCGGAGCGGCCAACACCATCATGGGCGTTGTCCTGCTCATCGTCGGTGCGTTGTCAGGTGTTATCGCTAGCTTCGGTCCCGCGGCAGCTTTGATCTTCCTGGCGCTGATGGGATTGGTTGGTGTCGCGATGTCCAGCAGGCTGAAGGAAGTCTCGGTTCCGCGCAAGGCAGGTCTTTAGTTCGTTAGAACTCTACGACCATCTTGCCGGTGTTGCCTCCGCTAAACAGCTCGAGGAATGCAGCTGGCATGTTCTCGATACCGTGGCGAGTGGTGACATCGTAAGCGACCTTACCGCTGACGACCAGCGGAGCCATTCGCTCCTGGAATTCACCTGCCAGGTGCAGGTACTTGCCCAATACGAAGCCGCGCAACGTAATGCACTTGCCAATGGCCAGAGCTAGGTTGCGTGGTCCGGTCGGAGCTCCGGTGTTGTTGTACTGGGAGATTGCGCCACACATAGCGACACGGCCAAAGGTGCGCATCGCGCCGATGGCTGCCTCCAGGTGGTCTCCACCAACGTTGTCGAAGTAGAAGTCAATGCCCTCTGGTGCCGCCTTTGCTAGCTGCTCTGCAACCGGGCCGTCGTTGTAGTTAAAAGCGGCATCAAAGCCGAGTTCGAGCAGGCGCTTAACCTTCTCGTCCGAGCCGGCGGAGCCAATGACGCGGGAAGCGCCCATCTGCTTGGCGAACTGACCAGCAGCCGAGCCAACTGCGCCAGCAGCGCCAGAGATAAAGACGACGTCGCCTTCCTTCATCTCTCCGACGGCACTCAGACCAACGTAAGCAGTAAGGCCAGTAAGACCAAGGATGCCCAGGTAGGCAGCAGCTGGAGCAACGTTGAGGTCAACCGGAGTTGCTTCGGAATCGGCAATAACAGCGTTGGTCTGCCAGCCGTAAGAGTGGCGGACAGCGTCGCCAACCTGGAACTTATCCGACTTGGACGCAAGGACGGTGCCTACAGCACCGCCAGTCATTGGCTGGTCGAGCTGGAATGGTGGGATGTACGACTTGGTGTCGTTCATGCGGCCGCGCATATAGGGATCAACGGTAGCGACCGAGTTGGCTACCAAAATGTCGCCGTCGTTAAGCTCAGGCAAATCGACGGTCTCGAGGCGGAAATTCTCGTCAGTTGGCAGGCCGGACGGACGAGACGCTAAAACCCATTGCTGAGTGGTGGTGGGCAGTTCGGCTGTGGACGAAGCATTAACCGAAGTCACTATTATTCTCCTGTCGTGTATTCCTGGATTAATTGTCGGTTTAATTGTTGACTCGCAGGTTACGCCTCTTGTACCCAGGAATCGAGGCGCTCAATAAGAACGCCCAGGTCCGCTAGCAAAGGCAAGTCGGGCAGTCGTTCGGCAATCACGTTGCGGACGCTTGTGTACCACCACAGTTGCTGGCTCGGAGTTGAACGAAAGCGTTCCCACAGAGCGTGGCCATCGCGGTCTAAATCCTCCAGAGTCTGGCTGAGATTGTGGAACTTATCCGCAGCGGCCACGATGACAGATTCCTCGCTGCCATGAGAAAGCTGCTCCAGGTAGGCATCGGCACGCTCCTGCCACGAGGGCAGGGAAGAGTCTTTGGTGACGCCCTCGACGATCTCAACCACGCGAGGCCCGAACTCATCTTCCATCTCGGCACGTGAGTAGTTCTCCGGCACGTCTTCCAAAATGTCGTGGAAGAGGGCTGCCAACAGCACGTCTTCGTCATTAGTCACGCTCGCCGCAATCAACATCACCGCCATCGGATGGCTGATATAGGGAACGCCAGAGCCCTTTCGGTAGTGCCCATCGTGCGCGCGGGAAGCAGTTGCGATGCCGCGCATGAGCCTGTCGCTAGGGCGTGCCGAAGCAAAGGCGTCAGCGTTTTCCATGGGTATCCCGACCTTTCGTTGATGCTTGAAAAATAGCAGCGTCTAAGCTTGAACATCATGAACGTCGCAGAAGTAGATCCGCTCATCGAGTCGATGTACCGGTGGTCCGATGTCAGTGGTGTCCTGCTCATGGGCATCATCGGTGGCACCATCGCCCGGCAACGAGGCTACGACATCATCGGGTTCTTCTTCATTGCGCTGTTCTCCGCACTGGGCGGCGGCATGATTCGCGATGTTCTGATTAACCAAGGCACCGTCGCCGCAATGAGCCAGCCGGAGTATCTAATTCTGGCGTTCACCGGTGCGCTGATCGCGCGATTCTTCTATTTCAAGGGAAAGACCTGGGAATACGTTCAGGTCCACGGTGACGCTGTGGTCTCGGGGCTCTGGGCTGCCACAGGCACGGTCAAAGGTGTCACTTATGGCTTGCCTATTCTGCCGTGCATCATGATGGGCGTTTTCACTGCCACTGGTGGTTCCATGATCCGTGACATTGTGACCGGGCGGGTACCCGCTGTTTTCGGCGGCAACCAGCCCACGGTCATCCCCGCCGTGGCTTGTGCGGTCATTGTCATCGGAGGCCACCATTGGGGATTTATGGCCGTATCTATGGTCATTGGTCCTATCGTCAGCATCCTGCTTTCGCTGCTGGGGTACTGGGGTAATTGGCGAGTGTCGGCACACTCGGAGTGGGCGCCACTGAACGATACCGCGGCGCAGATTGCGGTCCTCGCACGTCGAGCAGAGGGCAAGAGTCGCGAGGTTGGTCGACGTTTCGAGCCCGCACGCCTCCGCAGCTGGCGTCACCGTCAGATGGAAAAGGCGCTGCAGCGTCGCATTCAGGCTGAGGTTGATAGGGGAGTGTCTCGTTCCGACGCCGAGGCCAGCGCGGAGGAATTCCTGGAGGAGTTCAATGCGGACTTTCCAGCGGATCTGCACATGCCGACGGCACAGCAGGAGACAGTGCAGGATGACAGCGACGAATCCGATTTCGGTGTGGACCTATCCGGTGATTCCTATGATGACTACGGAGAAGATACGGCACTGCGGCAGCGGGAATACCGGGAGATGTTGGATCAAATTCTTGCGGACGATGAGGCGACCGATTTACTCGTCGCAAAGCTGATGAAGAAATACGAGCAGCGGGATTAGAGGAGCGGTAGAGACATGGCATCGACGAGTACTGCAAGCAGGCATTTTGGGCACATTATTAAGGAACACACCGTTGAGGTGCCCTGGGATCCTTTTACCGAAGCTGCGAATGCCGCGACATTTGAGCTTTTCGCCAGGGAAATCTATGCGCCAGGAAATGAGGATGCGCCGGCAATTGTCTATTTGCAGGGCGGCCCGGGATTTCCGGCACCGCGTCCGATAGGTGCCAGCGGAGTAATCGGTGAGGCGCTGAAGGAATTCCGCGTCATCCTGCTGGATCAACGTGGAACAGGACGCTCGCATCGAATTGATGCGGCCAATATTGCGGATATTCCGGCTGAGCGGCTTGCACAATTGCGTCAGGAATACATCGTCGAAGACGCGGAAGCATTGCGAAAGCATTTGGGCATTGCCAAATGGTCGCTGTATGGCCAGTCTTTTGGCGGGTTTTGTATTACTTCGTATCTCAGCCGCTATCCGGAATCCGTGGAGCACGCTTATCTCACAGGCGGTTTACCTGTTCTGGACCGTGGTGCTGACGACCTTTATCGCACGACGTATGCGAAGCTGCGCACCCGTCACGAGCGTTTTTATCGCGAGTATCCGTGGGCCGAAAACCGAATTCGAGAAATCTGCGCGCACCTCGAGCAATCTGCAGAAACTCTCCCTACCGGTGAGCGACTGAGTTCTCGCCGATTCCGCACCATCGGAATTGAATTGGGCCGCGGAGATGGATTCCACAATCTGGCGTATTTGTTGGAAGAGCCATTCCACATTCGCAATGGCGAAAAGCAATTGCGCACCGATTTTCTGGCCGATGTAGGGGCCCGCGTGAGTTTCGCCGATGGCCCGTTATATGCCGCGATTCACGAATCCATTTATGGTGGCGTCGGAAACCAGCCCACAACTAATTGGGCAGCTCACCGTATTCGCAAGGAAATCCCAGGTTTTGAAGAAAACGCCAATCCTGCAGGAGACGAGCCGTTTTATCTCACCGGTGAGCACGTTTTCCCCTGGCAATTCGACGAAGACCCCGCGCTCATTCCTTTCAAGGAAATGGCCGAAGAATTGGCACAACATATCTGGGAAAGCTCACCGTATGATTCCGCGCGTTTGCTTGCCGACGCCCCAACCTCGGCAGCCGCGGTTTACCTCGACGATATTTTCGTGCCGTTCGAGTACTCCATGGAGACAGCCAACTGCTACCGCGACCTGCGACCACATGTGACCAATGCGTTCCAGCATGACGGTATTCGCCACGACGGCGCGGCCATCTTCGCGCGGCTCCGCGAGCTCGTCGAGGATCACTAGGCGAGTATCCGGGTGCTGCGGAAGACCTGCGCGGAGAGCTAGAAGGAGCCTAGACCTCGGCGCGCGCAAGTCGAGCAAATGCGCCGTCTGCGTTCAGGAGGTTGTCATACGTGCCGCGTTCGATGAGCTGGCCGTTTTCGATGACCAGGATGTCATCGGCCTCGGCCAGTGTCTGAAGTCGGTGCGCAATAAAGATGCAGGTCGCTCCACATGCGCGGGCATTGTCTACGATACGAGCCTGCGTCAGTGGATCCTGGTGGCTGGTGGCTTCGTCGAAAATAACAATCTTTCCGGCGAGGTGTGCAGCGAGGTCATTGGGCTTAGTGCCGTCGGCTAGTACCGCGCGTAAGTAGGTGCGGGCCAGCGCCAGACGTTGACGCTGACCACCGCTGAGCCGCTGCGCGCGGCGGCCAATGGGCCTGTCCAGCGGCATCTCAGCAGGGTTGATGGCGGCGAGTTCGAGCGCCCAGTGCATCAATGATTCGGGAACCTCGCAGCCATCAGGCGCGCCGAGACATAGATTCTCAGCGATGGTGGCCTCCATGAGAAAGGGATTCTGATCTGCGACAACAACCGTTCGGCAGACATTGGTTGAGCCGAGGTCACGGGCATTGTGGCCATTGATGATGACCTCGCCGACATCCGGATCGACATGCCGCTGGATTAGCCGGGAGAGTGTGGACTTGCCCGAACCAGTTGGGCCGACCACACCGATGAACTGGCCTGAGGCAATGCGCAGATTGATCTTGGTCAGTGCAGGGTTATCGGCGCCAGGGTAGCGGTAGCTGACATCGCTCAGTTCGAGGGCAGGGACTGAGTCGCCGGAGTTGGCCCTCGCGGTCTGCGCGTGGTGCAGGTCCAGCGACTCCGGCTGCTTCGGCTCTTCCACAGTCGGCGGCTGCGCGGCCAGCTCCCTGATCCGAGTGACTGCATTGAGTCCTGCTGGCAGAGAAGATGCCAGGCGCTCGATCGAATCCATTGATGAAGCAGTTCCCGCCACCAGGGACGTCGTCACCAAAAAAGCAGGGAGCATACGGTAGTCGGCTGAAAGCGCCGGGATACCAGCACAAAAGACGGCAATGCTGCCACCCCAAATCCGAAGTCCGGTCGCGCCAGAGCGCAGTCCAGCCCGCTTGCCACCTGCACGCATTTTCTGAGCAAGCTGTTCATCGAGCTCACGCAATCCCCGCAGCCGCTGCTCGGCTGCGCCGTAGATGAGGATTTCCTCCCGAAGGCGCAGCGTATCGGCAATGTACTGTGCAATGTCCGTGCGTGTGGAGTTCGTTGCGGAAGCCTCCGCAGTCGCCTTCTTAGAGCCCGCGAGTGCAATCACAAAGCCAACCGCGAAGGTCAGCGTCAGAGCAATCGCAGGCAGGGCTCCAGCAGTCAATGCCGCTGTCATGACCGCCATAAGCGGAATTAGTACGGCCGTCACCGCGGGCGCAATTGTGTGCGCGAAGAAGACTTCCACACGGTCAACATCACGAATCGCAATCGTGTGGATTCTGGCAGTACCCAGCCCATCGGTTACCGCGGGCGCCTGCGGGATAAGACGCTCGACGATCCACAACCGCAGCTCACCAAGCAGCCGAAATGCAGCCAGATGCCCGAGGTACTGCTCGACATACCGCAGAATCGCTTTCAACAGCGCCAGCCCTGCAACCACGCCAATGACCGCCCACGTCCACTGCATGCCCATGCTTTGCGACGAGTCGGTTGCGTCCCACCTCGACAGCGCAATTGTGGCAATTGCCCAAGCGGGCACAGCCAGTATCAATGCGCCCAGTATGTGCCCAGCCACGCGTGCGAGGATAGATGCACTGAGCGCCCCGCGAGCCTGTGCGGAAAAGCGCAGCAACCAGATGATGTTGTTCATGTCAGCTCTCCTCAGTCAGTGCCCGTGCGTAGTACTCATTGCTTGTGCTCAGTTGGTCGGGTTTGCCCGCAGCCACGATCCGGCCTTCAGCGACGACAATGACCAGGTCAACGTCCGATAGTGCTTCCATTCGGTGAGCGACCATGATGCTCGTGCGACCTTCAGTAAGGCGGGTCAAGGACTCCTTGATGAGACCTTCTGTCCGACGATCGATGTCCGCTGTCGGCTCGTCGAGAAGCACAATCGGAGCGGCGCCGAGCAGACCACGCGCAATGGCCAGGCGGCGTCGTTGCCCGCCTGAGAGCCAATTGCCCTGATCACCGACCTCCGAATCGAGACCACCAGGGCGCTGTTCGATTTCGGCGAGTAAGTGCACGTCGCGAAGTGCTTTTCGCATATCGACGGCCGTTGCGTCCGGGCATGCGATGCGAAGATTATCCGCGACGGTGGTGCCGAAAATGGCTGGCTGCTGGGAGATGAGCAGCGAGTTGGCGAGCAACTCCGGGGTCGAAAGCGCGTCGCCGTCAAGGCAGACTTCCCCGGAATGCGGCTGCAGACCTGCGAGTACACGCAGGAGCGTGCTCTTTCCGGAACCGCTGGGGCCAACGATGCCGACTCTGCTGCCGGCTGGAATTGTCAGGTTGATATCGGAGAGAATGCGCTTTTCGCCGACGTCAACGCTCAGATCGCGGAGAGCAACTTCCGGTGCCTGCGGTGCGGTGGCCTTGGTGGAATGCGCTGTTGCGGCTGTGGACGCTTCAGCTGCAGGCTCGCCGAATACCTCCACAATTCCATTTCGATGCGTGCGACCGCCGAGTCCGATATAGAAAGTGCGGCCGACGCGATTCACGGGCTCATAGAGCAGAACGGATAGGAAAACGCCTGCGAGAGCTGTGCCAACGCTGATTGCATCTGCCTGCAAACGCAGCAGGACAAGGCCGATTGCTGTAGTCGACATTGCAATGCCAAAAATCGCGTCGTTGACAATGATCATCAGCTGATTGCGGGCGAGCAGGGCGGTGAGCTCAGACATCGCAGTGCGAGTTTGTCTGGCAAAACGTGCCATGACTCGATCAATTGCTCCAAGAACTTTGAATGTTCCCAGCCCTTCGAGCATCTCCAAGTAGGCATGCGTGGCCTTCGCTTGCTTTCGGCGATACGTCGCATTGGATTTCCGCAGAATCTTTCCCGCACCAATAATAATCAACGGCGTGGAAATGAAAAATAGTGCCAACCACAAGGCGGTTTTCGTATCCACCCACAAAGCCCACACCGCCAAAATGATCAGTGGAGCACTAAACGAGGCCAACGTGGGAGCGAGAAATGTCGCTCGATAATTCGCGGTCTGTTCGACGCTTGTGGTCGCGGCATCGAAGAGTAGGCCCTCGCCAGTGTTGGAGGCGCTTCGGTGTGCGTGACCAGCTTTCCCGGAGCCGTGCCCTCTTCCATGCGCCTGCTTTGGGGCCTGTTCAGGAGCGGAAAACTCCGGCTTCAGCACACTGCCAACCACATGTGAGCGCCACAGCTTTTCCTGCTCACCAGCAAGCCGTGGTGGCAATGCCTCCGTGACAAAAGCACAGAGGCTTCCCAGAATGACCGCCACAATTGCAGCGGACAGGGATTCATGAAGTCCCCACTGCCCAAACCAGTTGCCGCCACTGGTGTCTGCGACACCGCCGTACAAACTGCTTAGAGCATCGAGCGCGTGTCCAAGAGACACGGCACTGAGAGCGAAGAAAAAGCTGCGCCCCCAGCTGGATAACAAAACCCAGTGCATTCGGCGGGGTGGGGAAGTCAGTGCTTCATGAATCCACATAGCGACGTGAAAACCTATTTTCTATTTAGCCAGCGCGTCAGCGATCTCACGCAGTCCATCGGGCATGTGCATTCCGGCGGTGCCAGAGGTCGTCTTCGCATCAATCAGTTGCACTCGATCATTCTTGACCGCAGCGACGTCGGCAAGCGCCGGATTATCCAGCAATTCCTGGAATGGAGCCTTGCCCTGGCCGTGGAAATCCTGGATCAAAATGACATCCGGATTGAGCTGCACAATTGTTTCCGGATCAGCGGGAACGGCACCCGGGCGCTTGCCCTTTGGCGAAATCGGCTCGCCACCGGCCAGCTCAACGAGATTCGTCGTCGCCGACTGCATGCCCATAATCATCTTCTGACCACCGCGGGCAAACAGGACCAGCGTCTTTGGCTTAGTTGTGGAATCAATTTCCGAGAGAATCTCTTCGGTTTCCGATTCAATCTTGGCAACCATCTCGGCCGCCTTGTCTTCGGCTCCGAGCAACTTGCCGAGCTTGGTCACCGACTCCGCCAGCGCCTTCGGCGAGGCGAAATCACTGCTGGCAAACGCCGCGGTCGGGACATCGCTGGCACCCAGCAGCTCACTTGCCGACTGCTCCTGATCATGGCGGCTGGTCATCAACACCATGTCCGGCTCATAGGACAGAATCTGCTCCGGATCCGGCTTCGTGGAGTTGGCAATCGCGTTAGGCACCTGACGCGCCAGCTCAACCTGATTACCCGAGCTCTCATCGAGCGCATTCTTCGTCACGGCTACGACACGCTCCGGCCCAACCAGTTCCAACGCCAGATCCGCAACCTCGGTCGACAGTGCAACGATGCGCTTCGGCTGGCTCTGCACCGTAACGTCGTGGTCGCCGACGGGCACAGTACGCGGCCACTGCGCCTGCTGGTTTGTCGAAGTTTCGCTTGACGACGGCTGCTGCGCCGTCTCCTCCGAAGTGGAACAAGCGACCACCGCTGCGAGGGGGAGTGCTGCAATCAACGGCAGAGCGAAGGTCTTTTTAGAGTTTCGCTTCAAGGCCGAGATAGGAGAAGTTGGTGAAAACACGAAAGTACTTCCTTGAGTGTTGAGTTTTGATTGTTGGGGAATTTTCGGTTGCGTTGGTGCTAGCTGGAAGCAGACAGTCTGAATCAGACAGTCTGAATCAGATAGTCTGAAACAGCCAGCCGCAATCAGTCAGCCGGGCGAGCCCGAGCCAACGCCGTCACTCGCACCGAACCGGTATGTGGATCGGTATCGACAGCGCTGGAGATGCGATAAATCGCATCTATTCGGGGAGGCGTCAGCACTTCTTCGGCGGAACCAGTGACTTCCAATCCGCCGTTGTGAATCACACTGAGCCGGTGGCAGCTGCGGGCCGCGAGGTTGAGGTCATGAAGGACGACTCCGATACCGTGGCCCTCGTCGGCAAGCTCGCCGAGGAGCTCGAGGATTTCCAGCTGAAACCCGATGTCCAAGGCCGCAGTGGGTTCGTCGAAAAGCATGACCTTGGCCTGTTGTGCCAATAGCTTTGCGATGAACACCAATTGCCGCTGCCCGCCGGACAGAGCCGTGATGGGACGGTCGGCGAGTGCGGTGACACCAACGCGGTCGAGGGCATAGGCGACGATGTCGTGGTCCGTGGAGTTCAGTGAACTGCGGAAACGGTCACGCCGACGGTGGTGCGCGTACCTGCCGAGTGCCACGACAGTTCGAACGTCAATAGCGGCATCGGCCGGTGTGTGCTGCGGCAGGTACGCCAACCGGGTGGCGCGTTCGTGGGCACGAAGCTTCGTCAGCGGCGCACCGAGGAGCTCAACCTGCCCCGAACTCGGTGTCACAATGCCCGCCATAGCACGGAGCAAGGAGGATTTTCCGGTGCCATTGGAACCGATGATGCCGTGGACCTCGCCAGGTCGAATAGCGAGGTTCACGCCACTTACGACGGTCCGATTGCGGTAACCGACACTGAGGTCGGTAGCCCGCAGCAGCGCGGTGCTATCGGCGTCTGGCTTAGTGACGTGGTCGCTGAGGTTTTGTGTCTGCTGACTCATGACTGGCGGCCACCTTGCCGAAGAATCAACGCGAGTAGCGCCGGTGCGCCAAGGAACGCGGTGACTGTGCCAGTTTGCAGAGCAACTGGGGAAAAGAGACTGCGGGCGACGAGGTCGGCGAGAATGAGAAACACTGCGCCGAGGCACATAGAAATGGGCAGCAGGCTGCGGTGATCGGGGCCGATGGCAAGGCGAATCAGGTGCGGGACGACCAATCCGACAAAGGAAATAACGCCAGTGACAGCGACGCCCGCTGCCGTGACTAACGCAGCCAGGGCGAGCAGCAGTTGCCGGATCCACACTGTGCGCATACCAGTGGCAGCGGCCTGTTCTTCGCCGAGGAGGAACAGGTTGAGTTCGGGAATGAGCATCATCAAGATAACCGTGCCGACGGTAATGGGGCCGACTGCCAGTGCAATGTCCTGCCAATTCGAAGCAGTTAAATCGCCGTTGAGCCAGAACATGGCCTGTTGAGCGTCATCGCTGTGTGGCGCGTTCGCGATGGTGGCGGAGATGACTGCGCCGAGGAACGCGTTGAGTGCAATACCGACGAGCAACAGGGTTGCTCCACTGCCGCCATTGAGACCGGCGACGATTTGGACAAATATGACAGCCAGCAACGCGCCTATGAATGCGCCAGCCGAAAGAACCCACGGTGCTTTCGCGGCCACGCCAGTGACGATGAGAATGACGGCTACCACTGCTGCACCGGAGGAGACACCGGTAACACCGGGTTCGGCCAGCGGATTGCGAAAAACTGCCTGCATGGTTGCACCTGCGACAGCGAGCGAGGCACCGACCAGTCCAGCAAGGAGGACACGGGGCAGCCGGATGCTCCAGACAAGTGATTGCGTGGCAGGGGATATCTCTGGCAGAAGGTGGTTGAGAGCCGGGAGGTCGTCGGAAAGCGTCTTGATGAGCGGGGTGAGCAGCGCGACGATGCCGTTGCTGAAACCTGTTCCCGCGGGGCCTATGGAGATCGCCAAGAGGATTGTGGCGGGGACGGCCAGGAAAAGTAGAAAGCCGAAGAGCCGGGCTCGAAGTTTTTGTTTTCGAGTGCGCGGAAGAGAAGCTCTATCGACAATAGTTTTCACTTGGTTAATGATGGACAATTTGAAAATAATTGTCAATAAAGGCGTGTCGGTGGGGCTGTGGGGTCCCCTAAGAACAGCAAAACCCCGCACCAGCTCCCTTGTGAAAACAGGGTGCTAATGCGGGGTGAAGAAGCTCTGTAGCTTACTTCTTGTCGCCCAGGCGCTCGTCTGCCATGTCGCGAACCTTCTTGATCTGGTCGGCCTTGTCCTCGCCGAGCTTGTCCTTGCCCAGCTGCTCAGCCTTGTCCAGAACCTTGTCGGTGTTCTCTTCGTTGCTCAGTGCTTCCTTGGCCTTGTCCATAAGTCCCATGGTGAAGACTCCTTCCATTTTTAATGTCTATTCGCGTTTTTTCGTTTGCGGCATAGAGTGTACCGATGAATTGGCGACGTTGCGACCGTTTTGGACTCACGGAGCGAATCCGGGATTCGACTGGCAACACCGTGACTGACGGCTATTGAGTGGCTATTGAGCTGTCTTGGTGCGGGCTTCATCTGCCTTGTGCATGACTTCGCGCTCGTACTTGCCGACGAAGATCATGAGGACAAACGCAATAGCGACAACTCCAATGAGGGTTGCGAATGTGACATTCCAGCCTGCGAAGTCGATCAAGAGACCGACACCAGTGGAGGCGAGTGTTGCGCCGAGAAGGTATCCAAACAATCCAGTGAAACCAGCTGCGGTTCCCGCAACATACTTAGGCGAGAGGTCGATGGCCTGCAGTCCGATGAGCATGATTGGACCGTAAATGAGTGCGCCGATCAGAGAGATGAGCACGTAGAACATCCACAATGGTGCCGTAGCGGGTAGCTGCCAGTACGCGAAAATGGTGATGCCGGTGCCGACCAGGAAGAGCATGCCGGCGCCTGAGCGCCAACCCTTGAAGACCTTGTCGGAGACCCATCCGCACAGCAAGGTGCCCACAATTGCTGCGCCCTCGTAGAGCATGAATCCGATGATTCCGCCCGTGACGTTGGTCTTGTGCAATTCGTTTGTCAAGTAAATCGGAATCCAGTTAAGAACTCCGTAACGGAGTGCGTAGACGAACACATTGGCCAGCGCCAGCATGACGATAACCGGATTGGTAAGAACATGGTTCTTGACGATTGTGAACCAGGGTTCTTGTGCCTCGTCATTAGTTCCTTCGACCTTGTCCGGGTCGTTCCGGTATTCCTCTACCGGAGGCAGACCCATGGATTGCGGGTTATCTCGAATCAGCAGGAATGCGATGGCGGCAATCACGAGCGCGACAATTGCCGGTAGCCAGAATGCGGGAGTCCAGTCGGCGTCGGAAGTGGCGAACGAATGCAAGCCCCAGGCTGCCAGAGCACCGCCGACGGCGGCGCCGACATTGTGGGCAGTGTTCCAGATCGACATCAAAGTGCCACGCTCGGATGTCGAGAACCAGTGGACGACAACTCGTCCAGAGGGCGGCCAGCCCATGCCTTGGAACCAACCATTGATGAACATGACTGTCGCGAATATTGCAACAGAGGCGCTGATGGCTGGGACGAACGCAACAAAGAGGTTTACGACCGCGGACAGTGCTAGGCCAAGCGGGAGGAAGTACCTGGCATTGGCTCTGTCGGAGAGCATGGCCATGAAGAATTTGGATAGGCCGTAGGAGAACAGAACTGCATTGGCTACGATGCCGATTCCGGCTGCGCCAAGTAGGTCGTGCTTTTCCAGTACGGCGGACACCAGGGGGATGTTATTTCTGATGAGGTAGAAGCCCGCGTAGCCGATGAAGATGCCCATGAACACGTTGAATCGCCAGGTTCGGTAGGTCGGGGCAATTTTTTCCTCGGGGAGGGGAGCTGCTGGGCCGGGTGCGCTGAGCCAGCCGAGCCTCTGACTGCTCATAATGACAGTCCTTTCGCTGAAGGCCGCCGTTGCCTCTAATGCGACCTGTGCGGGTGGTTAGGGCAGCAGGCGGGGAGCTTTATCGTTTCAGCGTTGAGTTTACAGAGACTTCAGTCTCTATTAACGGGGCATTAACCTCCCGGCCTTGGAGGTCTTTGAGAGGGGTTGGCGTAAAAGCAATTAATGCTTGCCACTGCCTAGAGAATGTCATTAATGGCCTCGGTGGGGCGAGCCATCCTTACCCCCTTATTGGTGACGACAAACGGGCGCTCAATCAGGCGTGGGTGTGTGACCATTGCGTCCAGCAGTTCCTCGTCGCTGGAGTCCTTGGAGAGTTCCAGTTCCTTGAACTCTGCTTCCTTGGTGCGCACGGCATCGATGACGTTCAGGCCTGCCGCCTCGATTAGCGAGCGCAGCTCGGCCTTGGTTGGAGGAGTGTCTAGGTACTTGATGATTTCCGGCTCGATGCCGGCTTCGCGTAATACGGCGAGAGCCTGGCGGGACTTTGAGCAGCGGGGGTTGTGATAAATCTTCGCTTCCATGTCTCCATCATGGCTGATGTTGTGGCGTGAAGGTTGGCGCTGTGGCGTGACGGCCTGTGGATAGGGGTTGTTCAATGTTTATCCTTAAAAAATGTCATACCGAAAACACTTAAGTTCAATAGGTTGAAAATCGCTGTCGTTAGGTTTACTCTCACACGTGATAGATGAACGGCGAAGTGCGCCCCAACCGCCCCTAAGGTGACCCGATTTACTGAAGCGGCCGGTCAGCGTAGCCGTCGTAAAGCAATAACAAATAATCAAGAGCGGACACCAACATGACAATTTCCGGAAAACTTTCGCGATCAGCTAAGTCCATGTGTGCGGGCCTTTCGATCTTGCTAGCGGGCGCCGGCCTTGCAGCGTGTGGCGATGGCAGTGAGGGAGCCAGCGGCGAGAACCCAATCAACGTCGTGGCTTCCACGACGCAGATTTGTGATTACGTGAAGCAACTGGACATCGATGCAGTTGATTTGACCTGCCTGTTGGCGCCGAATGCAACAGCACATGAGCTGGAAATGACCCACGAGCAGCTGACCAAGACTGGTAACGCCGATCTCTTGTTCGTCAACGGCGTTGACCTGGAGCACTTCCTGGATCAGGCGATTGAGTCCTCGGGCTTTTCCGGAACGATGGCAGTAACCAGTGGCGTTCTCACTGCAGGTGACGTAGATGCCATGAAGGCAGCCAAGGACACGGACAAAACAAAGCCACTGCCACCAGAGAAGGCGAAGAATGGTAACTACACCATCGACCGAGGGGTGGAAAAGATTGATGTCGCCCCATGGCCATTCCCGCCGGAAGAACCCGGTGAGGAGGCGGAATTCCGCTTCGATCCGCATGTATGGACCTCACCGAAGAACGCCAAGATCCAGGTTGCCAATATCGGCTATGCCCTGGAACAGGTCGCTGAGGAACGTGGCGACAATGAGCTGAAGTCCACCATCGCCGACCACGTTGCGGCCTACCAGGAGAAGCTGAATCAGCTGGATGAGTGGGCAAATAAGTCCATCGCCACCGTGTCGGACCCTGTGCTGTTTACCAGCCACGATGCCTTTGGATACTTCTCCCACGAGTTCAATATCAACTTCATCGGCGCAGCGCTGTCTGATTTCAACGAGCAGCAGGATGCCACGGCCGCGCATATCGCCGAGGCGGCAAAGACCGTGAAGGACTCGGGTGCAACCGCGCTGTTTGCGGAGAACTCGAACAACTCGAAATCAATTGAGGCGATCGCCAAGGCCGCAGGTGTCAAGGCCATCGTTGGTGAGGACGCACTCTACGGCGACTCCCTTGGTCCGGCTGGCAGTGCCGGCGAGACCTACATCGGTTCCATCATCCACAACGTCACTCAGGTTGTGACGGCATGGGACGGAACTGTCGCGCCGCTGCCAGAGGGCATCAAGTGAGTCGTAACCGCTTAGCTAACCCCATGTCTGCTGACCCCATAGTCACGCTCCGCGATGCCTCATTCGGCTACACGGCGGTACCCATCGTCAATCACATCACCGCCAATGTCGCGCCGGGTACCGGGCTTGCACTCATCGGCGCCAATGGCTCTGGAAAAACGACTGTGCTGCGCGGAATCCTAGGTGGGACTCGTCTTCTCGCTGGTGAGATGCACAACAACGCGAAGATTGTGTCCTACGTCCCGCAGTCGGCAGACCTCGATCGCACTTTTCCGGTCACGGCGTTCGATGTCGTCGCCATGGGGG
Source organism: Corynebacterium sp. HMSC075F02 (assembly GCF_001838335.1). NCBI lineage: Bacteria > Bacillati > Actinomycetota > Actinomycetes > Mycobacteriales > Corynebacteriaceae > Corynebacterium > Corynebacterium sp. HMSC075F02. The sequence continues at coordinate 60,570 of NZ_KV836324.1, forward strand.
TGCTGCACGAACTGCGCCCCTTCCAACCGCTTGGACACCGCAAAGAACGCATCCACGCAGCGCTAGCCAAAGTCGGGCTTGCCGACCGCACCAGTGAACGTTTCGGCAACCTCTCCGGTGGTCAGCAGCAACGCGTTCTGTTGGCGCGTGCCATCGTCGCACGTCCGCAACTCGTGCTTCTCGACGAGCCGTTCAACGGCCTCGACACTGAAAATCGGGCGATGCTGCTGAATCTCCTCAACGAACTGAAGGAAAATGGCACGGCAATTATCGCGGCCACCCATGATCTTGTTCTTGCTGAGGAGACCTGCGAAAACACATTAATTGTGGCGGAGCAGCCGGCTTTTGGTGCGACCTCGAAGTTGGTGCCAGCCTATGTGGACTGAGCTTGCGAATGAGCTTGGGGTAGCGCCTTTCATGTTCAGGCCACTAGTGCTGCTGATTGCCCTCGGGGCGGTCTCTGGCCTGGTCGGTGTCATCGTGAACCTGCGTGGCCTCGAGTTCAATGCCGAGGCCATGGTGCATTCGATTTTTCCCGGAATTGTGGCCGGTGCCGTATTCGGCGGCATCGACATGATTATCCCGGTGGCTGCAGCATTTGCGGTGGTAGTGGCAGTAGCACTGACCTTGGTATCGCGCTCGCACATGTCGGAAGCCGGAGTGGCAGTTGTACTGACCAGCTTCTTTTCCATCGGTGTGATTCTCTCGCTGAAGAAAGGTGACCAGTCAGGACAGCTGGAAGCGCTCATGTTCGGGCGACTGCTGGAAGTCACTGACTCCCGTCTCACCAGCGCCCTGATTGTCTGTGCCATCGCCTTGGTTCTTATCGCAGTGACCTGGCGCCGGCAGGTGTTTGTTGCCTTTGATCGCTTCGGTGCCAAAGCCGCAGGCGTCAATGTGTGGGGCATCGACCTCACCATTAACGCGGCGATTGCTGCGGTCGTGGTGTCGTCGGCAAGCGCTGTGGGCGTGCTTCTGGTAGTCGGATATCTGGTCGTGCCGGGAGCGGCGGCGAGACTGCTGACTCGCCGAGTTCATGTGATGGTGCCGATTGCGATTGCAGTGGGCTGCCTCAGCGGAATCGTTGGTTTGGCACTGGTGCCTTTGGGGCCGGTGTCGCCTCAGGCAGTCGTCGCGCTGACCTCGGTGGGACTGTATTTCATGGCACTGGGGCTGCGCGTCGTGCTGGGAGGAGACCGTGTCTAGCATCCTGATTTTGCCCATTATCGAACTGATACTGGTAGGAGCCCTGGCTGGAGTAGTTGGGGTGCTCGCGGTGCTGGGAAAACAAGTGTTCTTCGCAGAAGCGATTACACATGCGACTTTTCCCGGCGCGGTTGTGGGCGTTGTTATTGCGGCAGCGCTCGGCCTGAGCCACTCGTGGATTTCGGTGTTCCTCTTTATCGGAGCATTTCTGATGTGTATTCCGATTGGGGCACTGTTCGGTCTGTCAAAGGTGGGAACGACGTCCTCGGCGGCAGGAATTGTGCTGACATTTGGGTTCGCACTGGGCTACTTCCTGAACAAGTGGTTCGCCCCGTTGCCGGTGAAGGTAGAAAGCTTCCTGGTCGGCAGCGTACTTAACGTGAACAAGATTGATATTGTGCTGTCCGGTGGCCTCTTGCTGCTGGTGGCGTTGGTGCTGGTGGCTCGGTGGCGCCAGCTGATTTACTTCACATTCGATCCGGAGTCTTTCGGGGTCGCGCATTCGAGGAGAAGAGCACAGTTGGTCATCAGCGGGCTGATTGTGTTGACTCTGGTGGCGCTGATTCCGGCTGTCGGCACGATTTTATCCATCGCGCTGTTGGCTGCCCCGGCAGCTGCGCTGGTTGGGGTAGTGAACGATACCCGTTTGCTATTCGTGTTAGCACCATTGATGGGTATCGCGATTGGCCTGGTGGGGCTATTCATTGCGGTGGCGGCGAACTTGTCAGTTGGTGGCTGTATTGGCGTGTGCGCCGGTTGTTTCTATGTCCCCCTCAAGATTGCGGCAACACGCAATAACGCTAGAGTTTAAAGAATGCACGTGGAGGATTTACCAGCAAAGACCCAGGACTACCTCAAGGTCATTTGGGATTTGCACGAGCGCACCGGTGAAAAAGTGGCACTAGGCGACGTCGCTGAGCGGATGGGTGAAAAGAAGCCCACCGCCAGCGAAGCTGTGAAGAAGCTAGCTGCACGTGGACTTGTCAACCACGAGCCGTACCGGGGCATTAGCCTGTCGGACCGTGGGCGGGATATTGCGCTGATCATGGTGCGTCGCCACCGGCTTATTGAAAGCTTCTTGGTCTCGACTCTGGGATACACCTGGGATGAGGTTCACGAGGAAGCTGAAAAGCTTGAGCATGCGGTCTCGGATGATTTCATTAGTCGCATTGATGCAATGCTGGGATTCCCTGAGCGCGATCCGCATGGCGATCCAATTCCCAGCGCCAGCGGTACCATCGCCAGCGCAGTGCGCACTGACCTGACGGATATCGAAGCTGGCGCGATGGTGGTAGTCGATCGTATTAACGACTCCGATCCTGAATTGCTGCGCTATTTGGCTACATCAGGGGTAGGCCCGGGGACCGTGCTCCGAGCCGAAGCCGCACCATATGCAGGTATGCATGTCTTCGCCATCATCGATGAGGTGGGCGATAACGAGCCAAAGAAAATTCATGTGGCAGACTCGGCACTATGGGCAATCAAGGCGACTCCAACAACCAACTGACGAGAGCCGCAGCGCGCTCTTACTATAAGGTGTCGCGGAATCTCACTGGGCCGACGAAAGTGCCACCCGCACCGTCAGTGTCGTTCGACAGCGTGAAGAGTGCTCGTCGGCAGGCATATGCCAGTGTCGAGAGTGTTGATGTGCCGTTGAATGCCATCGCTATCTCACGCGCCGAGCAGCAGGAACACATGGTTGACCTCGAACGTCGATTGAATGCCTCGACCAAAGACATGCGTGCCCTGGTTGACTACGAAGAGCAGCGCATTGCGGTTACTAGCACTGTCAAAGAGGCAATCGTCTATACGCTGCTGGCAATACTCCTTCTGGCAGCAGCCATTGGACTTGGCTACGCCAGCCACCTGGGGGCCGATGCGATTTTGAATGCTGCGGCGGAGGTGACGCCGCGATGAGTAAACGCTCAGGCTCCGACAACGGGTGCGCGACGGTCATTGTCGTATTTTTCTTCTTCGGCCTGATTGTTCAGCTCTTCGGTGTCACGCTGTGGATTCTGCAATATGCATTGCCAGTTGCGGGCTTGGTGCTTGCGATTCTCATTGCATACCAGGCGTGGGTCGGTGTGCGCCGCAGCGCTGAGGCGCACGAGCTCGCCGAGCGTAATCGCGCTGAGCTGCAACAGATTGCCATGGACACCGAGTACCAGCTCACCGCAATCCTCTCTGCCTGGGACAACGTGAACACCACAATGGGTGTCGGCACCATCTACAAAGATGTATTTGCCTCCGGTGAGGCTACGCCGGAGCTCATCGAGCTACGCGGTGAGCTCTCTCGTGCTCGGAAGCTAAACAACCGACTGCGCGAGCAGCGTGAAACTATGACCAACCGGGAGCTGGTGGAAGCCATCTCTGATGCCGACGCGCTGTGGTGCTCGCTGACGAAGACGTATCAGAACGCTCGTCGCGAGCTGTAGTAACGCACCTGGTTTACTCGACGGTCATCACAATCTTGCCGTCAGCGTGCCCGTCTTCCAATACTCGGTGGACCTCCGCGACCTCGGTGAGATTCTTAGTCAGTCCGATAGGAAGTGAAATCTCACCGGCAACCACGCGGTCGGCCAGGTCGGCGTAAATAGTCGTGTCATTCGAAATAGCCGGAATGTGCGCCTCAATGCCACGTTCCTTCGCCGGTGCCAGATCGGCCAGTGAAGGTAGCGCCACGATCCGACCATCCGATGGCAACACATCCAGCGAGGGCAGGAAGGTGTCGAAGTACACGCCATCGAGCACAACATCTACGCCCTCGGGGAACCGTCGACGCACAACCTCGAATACATCTTCCGCTGTGTAATCAAGATGCTGCGCGCCAAAGCCCACTAGTTTTTCATGATGGCGTGACGACGCACTGGCCAACACAGTTGCGCCACGGGCAACTGCCAGCTGCGTCATCAGCTGGCCAACGCCGCCGCCGGCACCATGAATGAGTACGGTGTCACCGCTTTTTACCTTCGCTAGCTGATCGACAGCCACGGTCGCCGTGATTCCCACTAGGGCAAGGCCCGCAGCGGTTACGTCGTCAAGCGAATCGGGTGTTCGAACCACACCGTCGGCGGGGAAGACGTTGTGCGTTGCGTAGGTGCCGCGGAAGTCATCGAAGCCGCGCATGCCGAAGACTCGGTCGCCGGGGTGGAAGTTGTCCACACCTTCGCCGACGGCAACGACTTCGCCAGCGGCTTCGCGTCCGAGGACGGCGGGAGGGGTGAACTTTGCGCACAGACCGGAAGAGCCATCGCGCATCTTGTAATCCAGCGGATTCGCGCCGATGGCTGTGGTTTTGACCAGGATTTCGCCGGGACCGGGCTGAGCATGATCGATAAGTGTCCTGGTGAAAATGTCAGCGGGGCCGAACTCCGGAATGGTCATTGCGTATGCGTTGCCTGAATTTGCTGCCATGTCCATCACTTTAGTCCTAGCAGCTAATTATCAACGGTCGGCAAGCGGGAGGGCAGCGGTGACGGCACTGAACGACTCATTGAGGTAGGCGCTGAGGAGGTCGGCGGCGTGGTTTGGGGTGTCCTCGATGAGAACTTTGGCGATACTGATGTGGCGATCGGCGTATCGGGCATGGAGTTCGATGCTTTGGGGGTAGGAGAGGAAGCAAAGACGGAGTTGGGCCTGAATTGATTCGGCGGTGGCTAACAGGTCGGGGGACCCGGAAGCTCTGACGATGGCGAGGTGAAAGGCATTATTCCGTTCGGGAAGGTTCAATGATGACTGTGAACCACAAATAGAAAGAATCTCTTCGCCGAGGAGCTTTGCCTGGCTCTTGCTTAGCGATCGCAGTGTTCCGCATTCGACGACATGGCGAAAGGCATACAGTTCGCGGATGCGTTGTTTGTCGAAGGAAGCGATAAACACGCCGTGATGAGGGATGTGAGTAAGTAGCCCCTCAGATTCCAGCTTGCGGTAGACCTGTCGGATGGTGTTGCGACTGACCTGCAGTCGCGCAGCAAGTTGGGTTTCACGGAGCTGCTCGCCACTGTAGTGCTTTCCGGCGAGAATCTCTCGGCGCAGGACAGTTGCGGTGACATCCGCTACTGAAACGTCTTGTTGTTTTTCCCCAGAGGACGTGTGGGGCTGATCGTCGAGGATGCTTCCGGGGGTAGTCATGTAATACAGACTACTAAAGCACTTTTGTGTGGCGGCCATCACCAATTAACATACGAGACATTGTTCAACAATCTCTGTGCAGGCGATCTTCAACGTGGGAATCCTTCAACGTGGGAATCGTCAGACTTGTAGGGAAAGGCCTTACGCTATGGACGCTTCAACATCTGCCCATAAGGCGCGGCGAACGGCACTCCTCGGCGCCGTATTCCTGATGGCGACCAGTGCTATCGGGCCGGGCTTCCTCACCCAGACCGCAACCTTTACGGCCAAGCTTGGCGCGGCTTTCGCCTTTGCCATTGTGATCTCGGTGCTTCTTGATATCGCGATTCAGCTCAACGTGTGGCGAGTGATTGCTGTCTCTGGACGCCGCGCGCAGGAGCTCGGCAACGCCGTGCTTCCGGGGCTGGGCTGGTTAATGTCAATTCTCATTGTCATCGGTGGTGTGGTCTTCAATATTGGCAACGTCGGCGGTGCTGGACTTGGTGCGAACGCGATGTTGGGCGTGGACGCAAAGATTGGCGGCATTGTTACTGCAATCCTCGCCATTGGCTTCTTCCTCTCCCGTCGGGCGGGTATGGCGCTGGACAAGGCACTCGTTGTGCTCGGTGTCGTGATGATTCTGGTCACTGGAATTGTGGCGTTCAGTTCTAACCCGCCAGTAGGGGAAGCACTGAAGAACACGGTCATGCCCGACACGATTGACTTGTTGGCAATCATCACGCTCGTCGGTGGCACTGTTGGCGGGTACATTACTTACGCTGGCGCTCACCGCATGCTTGATGCTGGCGCCGGCGGTGTAGAGAACCTCGCACAGACCACTCGCTCATCTGTTACGAGCATCATCGTCACAGCCATCATGCGTTTCCTCCTTTTCCTAGCTGTCTTGGGAGTGGTTGCGGGTGGCGTGGTCCTCAATACGGATGGAAACCCCGCTGCAGAGGCATTCCAAGCTGCGGCAGGAGATTGGGGTATGCGCTTCTTTGGCGTTGTCCTGTGGGCTGCGGGAATCTCGTCGATTGTGGGTGCCAGCTACACCTCAGCAACATTTCTGACTCGTTCCTCGGGTGCTGGAGCCAAGACTCAAAACACGATCACCATTGTCCTAATTGCAATCTCCACGCTGCTCTTCGGTGTCATCGGTACGGCTCCAGCGACGCTGTTGGTTTTCGCCGGAGCCTTCAATGGTTTGGTTCTTCCAATTGGCGTTACTGTGCTGATTTACATCGCGCTGTTCCGTGCGGATCTCATGAATGGTTACAAGTACCCGAAGTGGTTGGCGGCTATCGGAATCTTGGGTGTCGCAGTCGCCTGGTTCTTGGCGTGGCGCTCATTCGGCGGTGTGTTTGAAATGCTCGGCTAATCCCCCCCCCGGTTTCTCGCACAGCTCAGATGAGAACCAACATAACAACGGTACAAAGACCAGCATTATTACTTGGAAGGAGCGGTGACGTTTATGGGCGCCACTATCGATCTCAACTCTGACCTTGGGGAAGCGTTCGGCTCGTGGAAGATGGGTGATGATATCGCTCTGCTGAACATTGCGACCAGTGCCAATATTGCCTGCGGGTATCACGCGGGTGACGCTAGCGTCATGATGGAGACCTGTGAGGCAGCTGCCGTGCGCGGAATTCGCATCGGCGCGCACGTCGCCTACCGCGATCTCGCCGGATTCGGACGACGACGCATGGATTACTCACATCGAGAATTGCGAGCCGAAACCGTCTACCAGATTGGTGCACTTTCGGCATGTGCACGGGCGGTGGGTACCGAAGTTTCCTACGTCAAGCCCCACGGTGCCCTCTACAACCGCATCGCAGTGGATGAAAATCAGGCCGCTGCAGTGGTGGAGGCGCTCCTGCTCGCTCGCTCCACCTGCGGAGATGAGCTTGCCATTATGGCGCAGCCGGGGTCGGTCATCGAACGGCTCAGCCTCGACGCGGACCTCCCTGTGATTAGGGAAGCTTTTGCAGATCGCGCTTACAACTCCGATGGAACTCTGGTGTCCCGAGTACTCGAGGGGTCGGTCATTGTAGAACCCGATGCCGTCGTCAAACGCGTCATTGCAATGGCTAGCGGGGAACCAATCGTCGCCTACGACGGTTCACCGTTGACCGTGCAGGCTGACTCTATTTGTTTGCACGGAGACACCCCTGGTGCGGTCGAACTCTCCCGTATGATTCGCCAAGGGCTCGTCGACGCCGGAGTCACCGTCGCTGCCCACGTATAGCGCGGACTCGCACACCGGTCTTATCAACCGCAGTTTTTCAACCCCGCAAGAAAGAAAGGATCAGCACCGCCATGGCCGAGATTCGCCCTATGGGAACAAATGCGCTGCTTATCGACTATTCATCATCGGCCAATCCGTTGGCGAAGGTACTTCGTGCACACTCTGCTGCGGCTGAGATTGAGGGACTCGTTGACAGGGTACCTGCAGCCCAAACGCTCCTTCTTCGCTTTCGCGGACCGGCTCGTCGTTACCTCGGCGCAGTAGAAACCGCGCTGCGGGGCAACAATGCGCAGAGGCAGACCGTCGACAAGCGAAAAACAATGACGATTCCCGTTCACTATGACGGCGCGGACCTTGAGTCCTTGGCACAAAGCCTTGGGATGAGCCCTCAAGCGTTAATCGATTGGCACTGCGAACGCCCTTGGACGGCCGCGTTCGGTGGATTCGCGCCGGGCTTTTATTACATGGTGCGCGGGAGCGGTCAGGGGTGGCCAGAGCCGCTTGATATTCCCCGCCTTACGACGCCGCGCACTCGAGTTCCCAAGGGCTCCGTCGGACTTGCGGGCCAATTCGCAGGTGTATATCCCATCGATTCGCCCGGTGGCTGGCAGCTCTTGGGACATACAGATGTGGAGATGTGGGACTTGAATCGGCCTAATCCGGCGCTGCTTGAGCCCGGGGTTGAGGTGCAATTTGAAGCGACTTCTACGGTGAGTGCGGCGTAGAAAAAGGGGGCGGAAGAGATGAAGAATTCTATCGAGATTATTCGACCCGGCATATTGACGACGATTCAGGATTTGGGCCGTGCAGGGCAAGGCAGCCTGGGCGTGAGTACTTCCGGTGCGTTCGACCACGAGTCCGCGGCAGCTGCTAACCGGATGGTTGTCAACGAAGAAAGCCTGGCGGTGCTTGAGTGCGTCGTCGGCGGGTTGGAGTTCCAAGTAGCGGAGGGAGCAATCATATCCTTCGCAGGAGCCCACGGTGAGGTGACTGTCGAGCAGGATGGCAAGGTCATCAAGACCTCGATGAATAGTCGAATTGTGGTCGGGGCGAAGGCAATTGTGCGGCTTGGTACCTTCGATGCAGGTCTTCGCGGGTACGTCGCGATTCGAGGGGGCATCGATGTCGCGGAAGTGCTGGGCTCGCGGTCATACGATACGCTCGGCAAGCTCGGCCCAGCGCCTTTGCAGGCCGGTCAGGTCTTGCAGGTCGGCGACCCGGAGTATTCGACGGGGTCGTCAATCGCAATTTATCCCGCGCCTCATTGGTCGAGCGAGGCTGCGCGCTTAGATGTTGTTCCTGGCCCTCGGGCGGACTGGTTTACGCGGGAAAGCGTCAGTGATTTCTTTCACGAGACATGGACCGTGACGCAAGAGGCCAACCGCGTCGGACTTCGGCTGAATGGGACTACTCTTGAGCGCCAGGTCACCCATGAGTTGGCAAGCGAGGGAATGGTCCCCGGTGCGATACAAGTGCCCGCATCGGGGCAGCCGATTATTTTCGGTCCTGATCATCCGGCGACGGGTGGATATCCGGTCATTGGTGTGTTGACGGAGCCGTCATTGTCGAGGGCCGGGCAATTGGTGCCCGGCGCGAAGGTACAATTCCGCCGGGTGCGGGCGGTATAGGTCTGCGGCTTCATTCTGCGCGATGGTGCGCCACTACGTTTGCCAGCTATGAGCGTCACACCGTTCTTCGCAGTAAAATCAGCCACCATGATTGAACACGCCTCCTTTTCTCAACTCAGCGCGACGGATGTTTATGCCATCTCGGCACTGCGCACCGATGTGTTCTATCTTGAGCAGTCCTGTACAGAGCCGGAAATGGATTGGCGCGACCTGGAAGATACCGCAGAGCACTATTTCATCCGCGACGACAATGACTCCCGCAAGATTATTGCGTACTTGCGTGTAATTGACACGCTCGATGAGTTCTCGACGAGCTACCCGCGCACCATCGGCCGAGTTGTCGTCGATGCTGCGAGCCGGGGTAGGGGGTTGTCCTCGAAACTGCTGCAGCAGGTCATCGCTGACCACCCAGATACGGGGCTGATTCTGCATGCCCAGACGCAGGCGAAGGCTGTGTACGCAAAAGCCGGCTTCCATGAGATCGGGGAGACCTTCATAGAAGCCGGCATTGAGCACATCACGATGGTTCGTGATGCAGCCCGTGGCGAAGCCTAGGAATTAATCGCCTAGGCTCCGATTTGTACGGCGTTGCTTGCCTGAAGTTTTAAGCGTTGACCTTCGAACTCGCCAGGATGCGGTTCAGAGAGTCGACGCTGGCCTTCGCATCGCCGATAAGCATGTCGGTGTTTTCGTTGAAGAACAACGGGTTCTGCACGCCCGAGTAACCCGAACCCATCGAACGCTTGAGAACAATCACGCGCTCAGATTCCCACACCTTCAGCACCGGCATACCCGCAATCGGGGAGCCCGGCTGCTCTGCCATCGGGTTGACGGTGTCATTTGCACCGATGACCAGGGTGACATCCACATCAGCGAAGTCATCGTTGACCTCGTCCAGCTCCAGCACGATGTCGTAGGGAACCTTGGCCTCAGCCAGCAGCACGTTCATGTGACCCGGCAGGCGGCCAGCGACTGGGTGGATACCGAAGACCACTTCCTTGCCGGCCTCACGCAGGTTACGGACTAGGTCAGCAACAGCGTACTGAGCCTGTGCCACAGCCATACCGTAGCCCGGAGCGATGAGGATCTTGTCTGCGTCACGCAGAATCTCGGAGGTGTCCTCGTGGCTGACCTCGGTGTGGGAGCCTTCCACGGCGCTTCCCGACGAAGCCTCGGAGCCAAAGCCACCCAGAATAACGTTGGCAAAGGAGCGGTTCATGGCCTCACACATGATGTACGACAGGTAGGCGCCGGAGGAACCAACCAGCGCACCAGTGATGATGAGCAGCGGGTTGCCAAGCATGAGACCGGTGAAAGCGGCGGCCCAGCCGGAGTACGAGTTCATGATGGACACGACAACCGGCATGTCGCCGCCACCGATGGCGATGACCAGGTGCCAGCCCAAGAACAGGCCCAAAGCAGTCACTGCAACCATGCATGCCCATGCGATGGCGCCGCCCTCGGTGCCGGTTGCGATGAAGACAGCCAGGAGAACCAGAGTGACCACCAGAATGGCAATGTTCAGAGCGTTGCGGCCCGGCAGCAGAAGCGGCGAGCCCTTGATCTTCTCAGACAGCTTCAGGCCTGCGACGATGGAGCCAGTGAAGGTCACAGCGCCGATGAAGACGCCAATGTAGACCTCACCGAAGTGGAACTTCAGGGCATCGGGGGCTACATCTTCGGCGAAGATGTAGGAGTTGAAGCCGATGAAGATAGCGCCGAGTCCGACCAGACCATTGAACAGTGCAATCAGCTGCGGCATGCCAGTCATGGCAACGCGGCGTGCGCGACTGATACTGATGACACCACCGATGCCGATAGCGACAACGATGAGAATCAGGGTAATCAGCGGCGAGAAGTGAGTATCCGGCTTGGTGTCTGCGGTGACGAGTGCCTGAAAGATGGCAATGACAACGGCGACGGCCATGCCGGCAATACCGAAGGCGTTTCCGCGGCGAGCGGTCTCCGGCTTGGACAGGCCCGAGAGGGCAGCGAGGAACAGGACAGCGGCGACAATGTAGCCGACGTTGGACAGGCGGTAGGTCCAGTCCAGAAGCGAAGCAGTATCAATGCTAGCCATTAGACTTTATGCCTCCTCTTTCACAAACATGCCAAGCATGCGGTCGGTGACGGCGAAACCGCCGAAGATATTGATGGAGCTAACCACGATGGCCGCGAACGCGAGACCGGAAACCAGCAGGTTGGAGCTTCCCACCTGGAGAATCGCACCCACCAGAACAATGCCGGAAATCGCGTTGGTCTCAGACATCAGCGGTGTGTGTAGGCGCGGCGTGACCGCGGAGATCACGTAGAAGCCAAGCACGATAGCCAAGGTGAGAACCATGAAGTTGGCGCTCACGCTGTGCGGTGCGCTGAGCATAACCACAATTGCCAGCAGTGCCGTCAGACCCAAAGCAATCTTCGAGCCCAGGCCCGATCCCATGAAGGAAACCTTCTCCGGCGCATTCTCTTCTAATGCGGCCTGGTGAGCCTGCTGCTCCTGCAGTGGGGCAGCAGGGGTGACAGCGACCTTGATTGGCGGTGGTGGCCAGAGAATCTCAGCTCCGGTAGCGCCGGCGCCATTTTGTGAGCGAGCCTTTGTCACCGTGATGCCACGGATAATCTCGTCCTCGAGATTGAGAACTGGAGAGCCATCCTTTTCCGGCGTGATCAGCTTGAACAGGTTGAAAATGTTCTGGCCGTACAGCGACGATGCCTGCGCGGGCAGACGTCCTGCAAGGTCGGTGTAACCGATGACGGTCACACCGTTGTCAGTGACAATGGTCTTGCCTGGAACGGTCATCTCGCAGTTGCCGCCACCGGCGGCAGCCATGTCGACGATGACGCTGCCTGGCTTCATAGCTGCAACATCGGCAGCAGTCAGCAGCAGTGGAGAGCGACGGCCAGGGATATTCGCGGTGGTAATGACAATGTCAGCCTGCGCGGACTGCTCGGAGTAGAGCTTCGCGGCAGCGGCAGCCTGATCATTGGTCATTTCCTTGGCGTAGCCATCTTCGGACTTCTCGGTGGCGGCCGGAATCGGGATGAACTCTGCACCCATCGATTCGACCTGTTCACCGGCTTCAGGGCGCAGGTCTGTTGCCTTAACAACCGCGCCCATAGAGTTGGCCGTACCGATCGCCGCAAGTCCGCCGACACCAGCGCCGATGACGTAAACGGTAGCTGGTGGCATCTTTCCTGCGGCAGTCACCTGACCAGTGAAAAGGCGACCATATGCAGAAGCCGCTTCGACTACTGCGCGGTAGCCGCCGATGTTGGCCATCGACGACAGTACGTCCATCGACTGTGCCCTGGAAATGCGGGGAACTGCATCCATAGCAAGGGCGGTGATGTTGCGTTGCGCGAGCTCTTCGACCAGTTCTTCGTTTCGGCCTGGCGCAAGTCGGCTGATCAGCATGGCACCGTCGTTAAGCAGTGCACGGAACTGCTCCGGCGGAGTGTCGAGCGTTACGACGATATCGCTGTGCCAGACAGACTCGTCGACAATGGTGGCACCGGCGGATTCGTAGTCCGCGTCGGTGAACTTAGCAGCCAGGCCGGCGTCAGCCTGCACGGCGACCTCGTAGCCAAGCTTGACGAGTTTGCCGACGGTCTCCGGGGTCGCAGCCACAATTGTTTGCTGGGGATCGGGTTCTAAAGGGATGCCGATTCTCATTGTGGGAGTTCTTTTCTGTTCGGGGGTTTTATTAAGGGCCATGCGCACTCGGTTGTCGGTTAACAGTGAGTGTGGGCGTGGCCACTTTCTCCTTGGTGTCAATAAGGTATGCGCTGGTGGGGAGGCAGCGGAGGCGTTTGTGGAAAAAGGTAATAAAAATATGTGGGTAACGGTGGTGAGGTGGGTTTTCTGAATCTACGGACTCTTGGAAAGGGGGTAGGAAATGGGGGTGATGGTGTTAATTTTGGGCGAGAGTGAACATTTTCAGCGCTCTGAATGATTGTTTGAGGGGTGAAAGATGGGGGAGGCTATTTCTGTCTTTACGTATGTATTTACGTATTAGGTAAATTCGTATTCCTAGGTTCTTGGCAAGAGTTAAGGAAAACGATGATTGGTTCACTAAAGACGGACGGAAAGCCCGTGTCGGCATCCCGTCAAGGGCGGGCGCGCACGTTCTCGAAGGTGGTTGCTCTCTCGCTCGCAGCTGGTGTGGTTCTCGGCGGACAGGCGCCAGCGCAGGCGGCACCGCGCATTGGCCAGCTGCCGGACATCACTGCACGTGAAAGCACTGTTGACTACCAGAACTCGGAAACCGTGGACAAAATTGGCGGTGGTCTGGTGGATGTTATGGGTGGCGTGAACCGCGCCATCTCCGGTGGTGAAAGTGGCTATATCACCGAGCCGTTCGCCCCAGAGGCGGGGTACCTGCGCAAGGAGTTCGGAGCGATGGGCTCCCACCCAGTTGCCGCAACCCGTGAAGCAATGCCATGTGATGGTGTCGTCTACACCATCTACAACCGCGTACTGCGGGACCTCCACGGTCTCCACGGCACCACCGGCTGCTATGACGTGTTGCCGGAATCGGCTAACGCCTCCCCAGTTGGCGCGCAGCTCATTTACCCGGCGGATATCGACTCCATGGAGTCCGCGCCGCTGATGGTTCTGAGCCCTGGCATTGGTACTGAGCCAGGTATGTACGACGCGCAAGCGCGACTCTATGCAAGCCACGGATATGTCGTGGCTCTTGGCTACAACTTCACTAACTGGTTCGCGCCGCAGATGGTGCTGGCAGCCTCCGTGGCCGCAGCGGCCAATGAGGACGAGTCCACGCCACTTGCAGGCAAGATCGATTTCTCCCGCACGATGCTGGTCGGGCACTCTGCAGGTGGTGGCTCCGCAATCTTCCTGAACAACAGGATGGATAAGGCCTTCCAGGCTGCGGGTATCGATATGGTCACCCGCGGTCTGGTTGCCATCAACCCAGGGCCTTCCGACGCTGGGTTAATCTCCACCCCGCCGGAGATTCCGAGCCTAGTTGCCATTGCGGAACACGAGGACATCGTTCCTTTTGATGCAGATCGACGTGGTTACCGCGATGCTGCAGGGCCTGCCTGGGAAGCGGTAGTCACCGGTTCCTACCACGGCACCTACCTGGATGATCCGTCCAAGAATGTGCTCGGCTCGATGGTGCTGTCCTTTAGCGAGTATGTGCTCGCCGGAACGAGTCGAGCAAAGGCCGTCTATGCGGGTGCTAACTACGGCCTGGCCACTGACTCCGAGCTCAAGGACGTTCAGCGCAAGGGCGTCTAGAGCTGGCTACTCCATCGACTCTGGAATTAGCTTTGCCGCGGCTTCGGCGATTGCCTTGCGCTGCGCTTTCGTGAGCTGATTGCCGTTGAGGTAGTCGTTAGCCCAGAGGCCATCGGAAATCATTTGGACAACGTAGGCCATGCAGGCCTCCTCATCGGTGGCAATCTTCTCCGCCGGCGGATTCCACCGGCGCAAAAGGCGCGTCCAAATCTCGCGCAGCTCCGGCTCGGCGGCGGAGTCGATGGACATGAGTAGCTCGGCCCTCGTTGCCGTATCCAGTGAGACTTGGAGGTTTGCGCGTAGGCGGTTGGCGGGGGATACCTCCTCCGCAGGTCCTCCTGCGGCTTCGATAAGCTCCTCCTCCCATAACTGCGCCATGTGCTCATGGACGCTGCGGATCATGTCTTCACGGGAGGGGAAGTGGTAAATCAACCCTGATTTACTCATTCCGCATTGAGTTGCGACATTTTCGTAGGTGACCTCGGAAAAACCGCTTGTCTCGATAATCTCAACGATTGTGTCGAGGATGGCAGTGCGCTTACTCGTGCGCATATTCAGTCTCCTTCGGGTTGCCGCGGAATGTCACCGCAGTCGCAATCGCTGCAATGACAGCAACGACAGCCAGGATAATCAAAATGGCCAGGTAGGAACTGTCGAGGCCGGCGCGGGCGCCGTCGTTAAGCGCTGGCGTGTGAAGTGCATCGGTGAGTGAGATGCTGGCGTCGACAGGCGTAAACAGGGTGTAGAACATAGGCAGGAGACTGCCTGTGATTGCGACGGTAATCAGTGTGCCGAATTCGTAGGACACGGATTCCATCGCCGCCGCCATACCTGCCTTTGACCTCGGCGCTGAGCCGATTATCGCAGTCGACGACACCGACATCACAGAACCTGCGCCCGCGCCGAGCAGTATCAATCCCGCGATCATGAGCGAGAAATTGCCCGAGGAAACGCCGTAGTACATGCCTGCCAGTCCGACGGCGTTGAGGAGGAAGCCGCCGGTGATGAGTGTGCGGAAACCCACTCGATGGAGCACCATGCCGCCGATGACACCAACTGGCAAGGATGCCAGTGCCGCGGTGGCAACTAGCAAGCCCGCGTCGAGTGGTGTGTATCCGACGGAAATCTGGAAGCGCTGCGTCGTCATCAATTCGGCGCCTGCCAGGACAAACATGGCAAGCGCTGCTGCCAGCACGCCACCGGAAAACATCGGCGAACGGAAGACCGAAAAGTCGATGAGGGGTTCGGTAAGACGTGCCTGACGACGCTGAAACAGTGCCGCGCCCACTAGCCCACAGGCGATAGCTGCGACGATGACGGTGGAGGAGCGATGGCCGGCGAGTTCCTTGATGAGTGAAACCAGGCCCAGCATGGCCAGCATCGCGTAGAGGCTGGTGAGGAAGTCCCAGTGTTTGGCTGGGTTGGGCTGATTTGGTGGAGCGAAAATCAGCGTGCCAATGATTGCGAAAACTACGACAGGGATGTTGATAAGGAAGATTGAGCCCCACCAAAAGTGCTCCAACAGGAAACCGCCGACGACGGGGCCAGCAGCGGCACCCAGTGTTGCTGTGGCTGACCAAATGCCAATAGCCGTGGCAAGTTCACGAGGGTGGTGGAAGGTCTCACGTAGCAGTGCGAGAGTGGCCGGCATCATGGTCGCGGCGCCCAGTCCCAGGCAGCCTCGAGCGATGACCAGGGCCCAGGCGTGCGGCGCAAAGGCCGCGGTCAGGGAAGAGAAGCCAAAGATTGTCAGGCCCACAAGAAACATCTTGCGGTGACCGATGCGGTCGCCCAGAGTGCCTGTGCCGAGGAGGAGTGCGGAGATCACCAGTGGGTAGGCGTTGATGATCCACAGGCCCTCCAGCTCGGTTGTGTGGAGCTGCTCGCGCAGAACTGGCAGGGCAGTGTAGAGCACCGAGTTATCTATGCCGATGAGTAGTAGGCCGGCGCTGATGATAGCGAGGAAGGCCCACCTGTGGGTGACTGGAGTGGGCGGATTAGCCCCCGTGTAAGCGGTGTGGTCGGTACTTGTCATTCCAGTAACTGTAACGAACGTTCGGTTTAGTTACAACTTTTGGAGAGCGACGATTTAGGCCTAGAACTTCAACAAAAGTACGCCAATCCCGACCAAAGGGCCGGTGAAAAAGTGTCTAAGTTGAAGGCGTTGTTGAGGTACGAATTCACGGACGCCGTTCGATCCCCCGTGGCGCCCGAGCGGGTAAAGATCAGCTTGGACGCGCTGACTTTACGCTCGGAGCTTTACGCTCGGACGTTGTGGCCTATCACCGCCGGGATAGTGATTGGCGCATCCCCGAAAAGCTCCTTCTGGTATTCGTTCTGCTCGAAAGCGCCGGCATCGTTATCCCTGATGGTGGCCACATTTGTCAGTTTGCGTGCCGACGGTGCGGAGTCCTTTTGGAGCAGTCCGCCACGGTTGCCCGCAGTGGTGGCCGCGAAAGTCCCTGCACCACGGTTTCCAGCAGCGGTACCCGCGATTCCGCCAGCAGCACCCGTAGCTCCGGTAGTAGCACTGTTGCGCGCACTGATTAGGGAATTCATCAATCCACTTCCGCGCTGTGCAGTGCTATTCGAGGTGTTTGGCAAGGCAGAACCAGTTACCCCGACACCCAAGCCGGTTCCCATCCCGCGACCCGCTGTTGGTGCTGGCATACGACTGGGGCTCGAAGTCAGAACTCCCGAGGCTGGTGGGCGGGAGCTTGCGTTTCCAGAAGACGGCAGGGGCGGGATATTGCCCGCTGGTGTGAGCCCCGGAGTGCGTCCTGCACCGAGGGAGCCAGCCGGTCGGTTGCCGTGAACTCCGTAAGGTGAAGATGCTTGCGGTGATGTGCGTTGAAGTGGGGCGCTCGCGCCCGAAGGAGCGACCATGGCTGGATTCGCCGCGTTCGATTGAGCCATGCCTGATGTACCGGTCGGGGAAGTTGGCGAGATTGTGGAGCTCGTTGGGCTGCTAGGTGATGCGGGGTGCACAGGGGTAGCAGACGGATTAGTAGGGTTCGACAAAGTCGAAGTGCTCGGTTGAGCCTGCGAAGGAGCGGGAGCACTCGCGGCTGTGGATTGTGGTGTTGGAGAATCCGGAACAGTTGAGGTGGCGCCAACTGGTGCGCTGGCGGCCTGCATGCTTCCAGTCATCCCCGCAGGCGAAAGACCGAACTGACTAGTTCCAGAACGCCCGGCGACTGTGGCCCCAACGGAAACCTCGGCAGTCACACCACTTCCGGCATCGGCAGAAACCAGGTTAGGAATTCGAGGAATAGCGGTCTGTAGCTGTGCGGTATACGGGCCAGAGAGAAAGGCTGCTACCTCGGCCTGTTCAAAAGCCTTTTGCGCGCCAGGGTTTGGGAGTGCCTTGGACTCGGCCTCAATCGCAGATAGTGCATTGACGGCCATTGCCTTAACGGACGGCAAAACGGCAAGGTGTCCGGCCATGACCTCAGATGCGGTGGCGATGCTGGTTGCGCGTGCGGCCAGACCTTTCATTGTTGAGTCAGCAGCAGAGAAGACAGCACCGCTGTTGCTCGACACCAAGCCGGATGAGATGGAGGTTAGATTGCTGGCCAACGTGGTCATAGTTTCGGCGAAGTTGTTCCAGTAGGCGATTGCCTCGGCTACGGCACCGTCGTTTGTCGAGGAAAACATGGATAGTAGGGACTTCGCATCAAGACCGAGTTCCGCAGAAAGTGTGACTGGCGCGAAAGTGAGACTTCCAGCTTCAAACATTGGCCGACGCTGAAATACACCGCTTGTTCGCGCTACTTCGGCAATGGAAGCACCGTCACCATTGAACGGGTTAATGCTTCGAAGGATCCGATTCATGGTGGATTCGTGCTCAGTAATCACGCGACGGAAGTCAGCGAGATTTGTTTGCGCCCACGTGAGCTGTTTGCCCAGAGACAATCCGACGGCGGCAGAGCTTCCCGTACTGCCGGAAATTGCGAGACTGTGTTCTGTCGCCACCAGCTGGAGTGACGGAACCTGTGAGTAGCCGGCCAAGTTGGGCTGGATATGGATGGCATTATTTGCCAGCAAATTCGTGGAATGGAACTTCTGAATTGCAGAGTCGATTGTTGGAATTACGGCATGCATCATGATTCTTCCCCCAAGTAATCAATTAACAGCTCATTTACGGGAGCGCACAGCCGGTGCTGTGGGTCAGGGCTATCTTGTCCGGTTGTATCGATAACGAATCCGAGAGCCCCTTGCTCTGTTTCGACAGAAGCAATACAGGCAGAGCTTCCGAGCGGATTGATTTGAGTGAATGTCACCCAATTGAAAATCCCTTCGTGATGAGCCAAAGGCTCGGCACTGTAGCGTTCGAGTTGTGAATGAGCGACCGCAGCATGCCAGATGCTCAGCAGGCCGGAAGCGTCGGATTCGATAACGCAGCCGATCTGTTTATTTCCTTCGATTCGGCCCTCCATGTACGACTGCTCCTGGAACCCCAGCCTGTCTAAACGCCCCATAATCGCAGGGTCGTCACACGGATTGGTCAGGACGAATTCGGGTGCGTCGTAGTTGTAGTGCCCATCGGGACCAAGTGGAGCATCACCGGGCTCCGGCGGATTGTTGGGTGGAAGCACACCCGCAGGTAACGTCACGCCCGAGTCAGTAGTCATGGTTGTCGCATTGTCGCCGACAGGTTGAACGTCCTCGCCGGATGCCTCGGTCGATGCGCAACTAGTCCCCGTTATTCCCCATAGAAGTGCTGACAGTAGGGCGGCAGTAGTCGCCTTTTTCAATTTTCCCTCCCCAAAGAATTTGTGTGAGAAAGATATAACACCGCGGTCGCAATTGCGCTTGCTGAGAAGCCGAAAAAATAGACCGGCTGTGGATAACTTTTAGGGGGTGTGGACAACGCGGTCGCCGTGCAAAACGACGCCTCTGCGTAGCCACCACCTGCACCTTTGGGGTGCGTTCTCCGGGGCGTCGTTAAGCGTTGGTGGACAGCGCGGGTGTAATGACCGAAGTAATCCGAACGATTGGTTAGACTATGAGGCGCATTACAAAACCACGGGAGTGCCAACCGAAATTCCGGCACTGAGAGGACGCTAGGGATCGAGCGTCGACCGGACGAACCTGAATCTGGGTAATACCAGCGTAGGAAAGGGATGTGTTGCTTCATGGCCGCACGTGTATCTGTATCCGCTCCACCGAAAGAGGGCGAGGTTACAACTGGCCCGATTTACCGCAGCAACAAGCATTACGACGAGGTTGCGTTCAGCAACGATTTCGGTGAGGCGAACCTGCGCGTTCCAGTCCGTCGAATCAATCTGACGGACGGCACTCACTTCGATGCGTACGACACCTCGGGTATTTACACCGAGGAAAACCCGGAACTGAACCTGAAGGAGGGTTTGGCTAAGACTCGTGACTCTTGGCCGAAGGCTCCGGCGGTGCCGGCGGTTGCAGGCTCTGAGGAGGCCCCGAAGGTCAAGACGCAGCTGGCATGGGCTCGTGCGGGAATTGTCACCCCGGAGATGGCTTTCATTGCCGCTCGTGAAAATGTGGATCCGGAAGTTGTTCGCGAAGAGGTCGCTGCGGGGCGCGCCGTGATTCCGGCTAACCATAAGCACCCGGAGACTGAGCCGATGATTATTGGCAAGCGCTTTGCCACCAAAATCAACGCCAACATTGGTAACTCGGCTGTGACTTCGTCCATTTCCGAAGAGGTGGAGAAGATGGTGTGGGCGACCCGTTGGGGCGCGGACACCATCATGGATCTGTCCACCGGTAAGGACATTCACGAAACCCGCGAGTGGATTCTGCGTAACTCCCCGGTGCCGGTTGGTACGGTGCCGATTTACCAGGCGCTGGAGAAGGTTAAGGGTGACCCGGCCAAGCTGACCTGGGAAATCTACCGCGAAACCATTATTGAGCAGTGTGAACAGGGCGTGGACTACATGACCGTTCACGCGGGTGTGCTGCTGCGCTACGTGCCACTGGCCGCCAACCGCGTTACCGGCATTGTCTCCCGCGGTGGTTCGATTATGGCCGCATGGTGCCTCGCGCATCACCAGGAGAGCTTCCTCTACACGCGCTTCGCTGAGCTGTGCGACATTCTGGCACAGTACGATGTCACGTTCTCCCTCGGTGACGGCCTACGTCCGGGCTCCATTGCCGACGCTAACGATGAGGCCCAGCTGGCTGAGCTGCGGACCCTCGGCGAGCTGACCAGGATCGCTAAGTCCCGCGGCTGCCAGGTGATGATCGAAGGCCCAGGCCACGTTCCGATGCACAAGATCGCTGACAACGTGAAGTGGGAAGAGGAGTGGTGTGAGGAAGCTCCGTTCTACACCCTCGGCCCGCTGGCAACCGACATCGCGCCGGGCTATGACCACATCACGTCGGCTATCGGCGCGGCAATCATTGCGCAGGCTGGCACCGCCATGCTTTGCTACGTCACGCCGAAGGAGCACCTGGGTCTGCCGAACCGCGACGACGTCAAGGTCGGCGTGATTACTTACAAGATTTCCGCGCACGCCGCTGACCTGGCAAAGGGGCTGCCGCGTGCTCAGGAGCGTGACGACGCGCTGTCGAAGGCCCGCTTCGAGTTCCGTTGGCATGACCAGTTCGCGCTGGCCTTGGATCCGGACACTGCGCTGGACTACCACGATGAGACCCTGCCTGCAGAGCCGGCAAAGACCGCGCATTTCTGTTCCATGTGTGGTCCGAAGTTCTGCTCCATGCGTATTTCCAAGGATGTGCAGGACTACGCGAAGGAACACGGCCTGGACTCCGTTGAAGCTATCGAGGCCGGCATGGCTGAGAAGTCCCAGGAGTTCACTGATCAGGGTGGTCGCGTCTACCTGCCGATTACCGCGGAGTAATTGGTTGCGTCAAAGCTGCTGAAGCAAGCCGCGGTCGAGCTCTATTGGGCTTGGCCGCGGTTTTCTTTTGCTCTCAACCATTTCTTCCAATCCCAGCGTTGAGACTCAAACGGGGGTGGATAAGGCGCGCCTTAATAAATGCGTTAGGTGAGCCTAATATGCAGGTGTACATTGCTTGTATGCACAGTCTGAAGTTCTTGACTTTCGATCATTCCCACCGCCATCTTGCGGGGGCTCACGAAACTCGCCTTTCGTCCGGCTCCGAATCATCGCCCGTTGGAGAAGGCAAGCGTCGACCGGTGAGGCAGAGTGCGCGCAGAGGTGTTACTGCGGTTTCGCTGTCCGGCGCCATGGTCCTTTCAGCGTTTGTGTCCCCAGCAATGGCTGAAACTGCGAAGCCAATCGTGCCAGACAACTTTCCCAATGTGATTAATCCAGCGGAGAACTTCCAGCCGCAGGATCCGCAGTATGTCGAATCCCCGGAAGTTTCTGTCACTTTTGAGGACGGCACACCAGCTGAAGGCGCCACAGTTCATCGCGGCGATGTTCTCATTGTTCGCGGCAGTGGTTTTAATCCGTCGGCCAACCGTGGTGGTTACCCGCTTCCAATTCCTCCGGGTGTGCCCAATGGCGTTTACGTTCTCTACAGTGCGTTCCCAGACTCCTGGAAGCCAAGTGAAGGTGCTCCGTCCTCGTCGCGGAAACATCCGCACGACAACATTGCCTGGGTCACGCCGGCTGGAACTCTCGAGGCGATACCGAACCAGGGCGTCGACATGCGACGTTCTATCGCTCGTCAAGCCACTCCGATGACAGATGACGGCAGCTTTGAGGCTCGCATTGTTGTTGACCCGCCAGAGACCCCAGCTGGTGAAAACTGGGGCATTTATGTTTACCCGGCAGCCGGCTCCATTAATGAGGCCGAGGAAATCTACATCCCGTTGAATTATTCGGATGCTCCGGGCAAGAATGCCCCGGCTCCCTCCAGCGAGGATTTAGTAATTTCTGTATCTGCGCTGGAGAAGGTATTCGGCGCACTGGGTGGTGGCGTCACTGCCAAGAACGGTGCCCTAGAGCCTGAGGCCGGTGTCGTCTCATTCACCCGCGACAATGACAACAGTGATGTCGAAGGGGAGAGCTACCGCGGAGAAGTTCACATCACCGCGAAGTTCAGTCTGGTTCATGTGGTCGTTCGTAATCCGCGCATTGAGGAAGGCCCGACCGGAAAGATTATTACGGCAGAGGTCTCGCAGGGCTACGATGTCGGCCCGGATGAGATGGAGCGCATGCCCATAGCCGCTGTTGTCAACAGTGATGGCGATCAGCTGATCACGACCATCGGCACTATCTCGCAGTTCCGGTAGTCCCTCCGGTCATCATGGCCGCCAATTGTTGTCCACCTGGCACTTCGTTCAAAGTAAGCCGTCATACCTTGCGGGTTCCTGCGGGTTGTAACCACTGCTGTAGTGGAATCACTACATTAGATAGAGGCGCTTACCAGCGATGAGGAGGAACGTGGGACGGCATAGTCGGGCAGAAGGACCGGTGTCACAGGATGGGGCATCGTCACAGGTTGCGGAGTCGCAACGTGCTGTTGCGGAGTCTCCGTCGCGGGCCTCGCGAAAAATATGGGTTCGCAAACCCAATCAGGCCCCTGCGCTGACGCAATCGCCTGTGATGAGCTGGCCTCTTATGCTGGTCTCGCTGCTCGGTGGTCTTGCCTCGCTGCTGGCCTGGAATGGCCGCACCCAGCCGGACGATTGGGCGTCGCTCTGGGTGGGCGGGCTACTGATGGACAGGGGACTTGAGTCCCATCTCTATGATGCCGATCCAATCGATTTCACCGCCATGAGCGGAGAGGTCTGGCCACGCCTGGCGCAGGAAGTGTCTGCGCCATTTACGCATCCCTTTGTGCAAAACCCTTTGTTTGCAAAGGCTCTGGGAGCGATATCCCACGTCATGAGCTTTGAAACCTCGGTTGCTTGGTTGCTGTTTCTTTCCGGAATGGCCGTCGTGGTCCTGGTCGCAGCTTCCTACCACCTGTGGTTTCGGTCGACCATGCCCTGGGGCATCGCAGCGCTGGTTACCGCATGCGTATTCGCCCTGCCGACCACTCTCAATTCGTTCTGGATTGGTCAGACGACACCGCTGATTGTCGCGGGCGTCGCCTATGGGCTTGCTGCCTCGCGCACTCGTCCTTGGCTCGCGGGCATCGTCCTCGGCATTGTCGCATCCATTAAATTGACTCCGTATGCGCTCATCGCCGTGATGCTCTTTTTCGCTTATCGACGGCGCGCAGCCCTCTGGTCGCTGGCCACCACGGCGGTACTGGCGGTCTGGATGTTTATCCGCATTGACATGCCGGTTATTTCGGACTGGATTGACCGAATCGACGACATTGGTGCGTCGGTCTTGGTCGGTGGTGCGAATCAGTCGTTGGCGTCGACTTTAGCCACAGACCTGGGCAATCCTGATTTATTAGTAACAGTGGTTCGTGATTATCCGAGTCACGTGAAAACGATTCCACTGTGTATTGCGCTTGGCGTGGTGTTGATGGTCACGGCAGTTGCGTGGTTGAACCCGGTCTACCGGTTTGAATTCCTAATCACGGGCGCGTGGCTTATTGCAGCCACATTCTCATCGATTCTTTGGACCCATTACATGTTGATGCTGGTCACGCCTGTGTTCGGTTTGGCCGCCATGGCGCGGAACCGATTGACCAGACAGTGGCCGTATATCGGTATTGCGTTGCTAGTGGTCCTGCTGACGTTCCCTGTGACAAACCCGATTGCTGCTACGCCGTATACCGGCGGATTTGTGTACTCGGGGATTACTGCGATGCTCTTGACGCTGGCATTGATGCTAGTTGTTGGTGGCTGCCACGCGTTTGCGGTACATCGGTACGGCGATGGTGATGCAGGCGAGGTTGGAGCTGGTTTTGGCAGTGAATTAGCTGCCGCGGAGACATTAAAATTTCCTCAGCCAGAGCCAATGGTCTTATTCGACTTGAGGAAGCGCTAGATTTAGCGGCTCAGCATAGAGACGATGTCACGGGCAGACATGTCGCTGTAAATC
Source organism: Corynebacterium sp. HMSC075F02 (assembly GCF_001838335.1). NCBI lineage: Bacteria > Bacillati > Actinomycetota > Actinomycetes > Mycobacteriales > Corynebacteriaceae > Corynebacterium > Corynebacterium sp. HMSC075F02. Next base: position 84,948 of record NZ_KV836324.1, read on the forward strand.
TCGTTCCGGGCGCTCTTAACCTGGTGGCCGAAGTGGACTGCGTTAGCGTCACTGCTGGTGTCGCGGGTAAGAGCTTCGCGCAGCGGCTGAGAGAAGAAGGCGCGCTTGGTAGTGAAAGAACGGGGGAACAGGTTTTCAAGGCTCACGGTATAAACCCTTTCTGTGGTCGGAATCCGGTCAGGATTCCGGTTTGAGAGTTTCTGTATTCAAATGGTTTTCTTTGATGCGGTTGCCACTATATGTCTGAATATGCCCGATATCGAGTTAAAACGGGCAAAAGTGACTAAGTGGATACCGTTCCCAACATGAAAGCTGCATCACACTGTGGACCGGCTTAATGCTCGGTCACGGTCAGTTGTGGGCTCCAATACAATGAAATCCGGAATCAAATGTGAAGTAGGAGTTTGGTTATGGCTATTTCTTCGGCACCCACCCCTGAGTCCCCGGATTCAGCGGATACCTCGGACGCGGCATCGCGCAGCGTTCCGGCGGCAGCGCTCAGTCACGTTGAGGATTTAATAGATTTTGTGGCTGCGTCGCCAAGCTCATTTCATGCGGCACAACAGGTCGTTGACCGTCTGAGTGCAGCCGGTGCCACGGTCGTCGACGAGCACGAGCAGTGGCCAAGCGAGCCCGGTGCCTACGTCCTGCGTCGCGATGGCGCTGCCGTTGCTTGGGTCGTCCCGGAGACGCCGGCTGCCGATTTCACCGGTTTCCGTATTGTGGGTTCTCACACGGATTCGCCCGGTTTTCGTGTGAAGCCCAACGCGCGCACCTCCGCCGCAGGCTATGCGCAGGTCGCTGTAGAGGTCTATGGCGGCGCGTTGTTGGGAAGCTGGACCGACCGTGAAATCGAGTTCGCTGGTCGGGTAATTGATAAAAACGGCCATGAGCACCTTGCTCGCACTGGCCCGGTCGCGCGTATCCCGCAGTTGGCTATCCACCTCAATCGTGCGGTTAACGAAGAGGGGTTGAAGCTCCACAGGCAGAATCACACTGCACCAATCATCGGACTGGATACCTTCGGCACCGATGTGCACCAGATCATCGCTAATGCTGCGGGACTGTCTATCGACGACATCGTCGCCTGGGACCTCATTTCCTTCGACACTCAGCAGCCGCGCACCTTCGGTGCTCACGATGAGTTCCTGGCTTCTGGCCGACTCGACAACCTGCTCAGCGTCCACTCCTCCCTGGTCGCCTTCGAGACCTTGCTCCGTCAAAACTGGAGCACGTCAACCACCATCCCCGTCATGGTCGCTTTCGATCACGAGGAAGTTGGGTCCGCCTCCACCACGGGCGCTGCAGGGCCACTGCTTGCCGACGTTCTGTCCCGCATCGCAGCGGCCACGGGCGCTGACCTGGAACGCACTCAGCAGCTCTACCGCGGTTCCATCTGTCTCTCTGCTGACGGCGCACACGGTGTGCACCCGAACTATGCAGGCGAACACGAGCCGGGGCACCAGCCGGAACTCAATGCCGGCCCGGTGGTGAAGATCAATGCCAACCAGCGCTACGCCACCACGGCGGCCGGTCAGGCGGAGGTTGTCCGAATCGCAGCGGAAACCTCCAAGCGCATTGGCCAGGAAGTGCCGGTGCAGTATTTTGTCTCTGCGAACCACAAGCCATGCGGCTCCACTATCGGCCCGATCACTGCAACGCGACTGGGTATCGACACCATCGATATCGGAGCTGCGATGGTCTCCATGCACTCGGCGCGTGAGATGTGCGGCACGATTGACCCATGGTGGTTGGCCGAACTCACCGTGGATTTCTGGGGTGCCGGACACTAGCAGCTCGCTGGCAGCGCTGAAGTCGCCTCTAGCAGGGGAGATGTCGGGGCGCTGTGGCCGTCGTGAAGCGAAAATGGGTGAGGGAATTTCCGTAGCTGCTCGTCGTGGAGCCTATTTTCTGTCATGCTATGAACCATGAGTGATGCTAACGACACCCTGCCGTCGCACCGCCTTGAAGTACCCATCGAAGAGGCGGTGGCATGGCGTCGCCAACTGCACCAGAATCCGGAGCTGAGCTTCCGGGAGTACCGGACCTCGGACATGATTGAGGATCTGCTCAATCAATGGGATATCCCGACGTACCGGTTGACCCCGACATCGGTAATCGGCGTCATCGAGGGCACTGCGGGCGACCCCAGCACCGGGCGCGTGATTGGCTACCGCGCAGATATTGATGCGCTGCCGATTCAGGAGGAAACGGGACTGCCGTACGCCTCGCGCACGCCGGGTGTGATGCACGCCTGTGGTCATGATGTTCACACGGCGATGCTGCTGGGCACTGCGAAGGTGCTTTCCGGAATGCGCGATCAGCTGCACGGCAAGGTGCTGTGCATCTTCCAGCACGCCGAAGAAATGCTGCCGGGCGGGGCTCGTGAGCTGGTCGACAAGGGTGCCGCCGATGACTTAGATGAGGTCTATGCCTTCCACGTCGCGCCGCATCCGGTGGGGCATGTTGGGATTTGCGCCGGGCGAGTGACAACTATGTCGGGCATCGTCTCCATCGCCATTCGTGGCCGTGGCGGACACTCCTCGAACCCGCAGCTGTCGATTGACCCGGTGCTCATCGCCAGCCAGGCGACTCTCATGCTGAACACGATTGTCTCCCGCGATGTGGATCCAAAGCACATGAATATCGTCAACGTCGGCTCACTGCATTCAGGTGAGGCCGGCAACGTGATTCCGGATACGGCCAACCTGGAAGTGTCCATCCGCTCGGTGGATGAGGCCGACTGGGAGATTGTCTGCCAGCGTATCGAGGCCGTCGTCAACGGCGTCTGCCAAGCTCACGGCGCACAGGCGACTTTCGACTGGCAGATTCCGTACCCGATGGTGGTCAACGCCGACATTGCAGTCAATCGTGCCTGGCATGCGGCGACGAAGGCAGTTGGCAACTCCAAGGTGTTCGCCGCCGATCCGTGGGCTCCTTCGGATGACTTCTCCTATTTTTCTCGTGAAGCGCCGGGCTGTTACATGTTCCTCGGCACCGGTGGCCCGGAAGCGGGTAATCCCTTCTTTCTCCACAATTCCAAGTTTAAAATTGTGGAGAGAGCCATGGTCAATGGCATGCGCACGGAAATCCAAATCGCGCTCGACGCACTGAACCCGTCGAAGAATCATCCGCCGGAGCGACCTGCCACATCTCCGACCATGCCCGCAGCAGGTTCCGTGCCTCCACGGCCGCGGAAGGCAGGCCTTGGCACGCCACAGTCGCATGCGGGCCAGGCGCGGGCGTCGTCAAGCGAATCGGCGGGGGAGACCTCACCGAGTCCTGAGGCGGCGGCATCAGATAATTCCAATCAGCCTCAGGCACCTAGAGAGGATGCATAGGACAATGTCCACGACCCCCAACGCCCCTAATAAGACGCTCGCTGCCGCACCTGAGTGGTCGAAGTGGGCGATTGGATGGCACGTCTATCCACTGGGGTTTGTGGGAGCGCCCATCCGTGAGAAGGATCGAGGCGCCGCGCCGGTCAATCGAATTCGCAAACTGATTGACTGGCTTCCGTACGTCCAGGAGCTCGGGCTCAACGTCCTGCAGCTGGCTCCAGTATTCGAGTCGACTAGCCACGGCTACGATACCGAGGACTACTACCGCATCGACTCGCGCCTGGGCACCGAAGAGGACATGAAGGCCGTCATCGAAGCTGCCCATGAGCGCGGCATCAAAGTGCTTTTCGACGGTGTCTTCAACCACATCGGGTCAGAGGCGCCCGCGCTGAAGACCGCGAAGGAAAACCCTGACTCTGAAGAAGCGCAGCTCTTTGCGTTTACGCACTCAGATGGCGACATGACCGCGCCGGTGTTTGAGGGACATGAGAGTTTGGTCGAATTCGATCACACCAGTGACGCGACTGTTGATTTTGTCGTGAACGTCATGAATTACTGGCTGGCGCGGGGGATTGATGGCTGGCGCCTGGATGCGGCCTACGCAGTGGATCCACAGTTCTGGCACAAGGTTTTGCCGCGAGTGCGTGCTGAGCACCCGCATGCTTTTATCTACGGGGAGGTCATCCACGGCGACTATGCGGAGATTGTGTCGGTGTCCGGCATGGACTCGGTGACGGAATACGAGCTGTGGAAAGCGACCTGGTCGGCGCTGAAGGAGGAAAACTTCTTCGAGTTGGACTGGACTCTGAAGCGCCATGACACCTTCGCGGAGTCTTTTGTGCCGGTGACGTTTGTGGGAAACCACGATGTTTCACGCATTGCGACACAGGTAGGGGCCGACAAGGCCGTGCTGGCGGCAGCGGTGCTGTTTACCGTGGCCGGTGTGCCACTGGTCTACTACGGTGACGAACAGGGCTATACCGGTCTCAAAGAGGAACGCATCGGCGGTGACGACCAGGTCCGTCCAGTGTTCCCGGATAGCCCGGAGGAACTCTCTACGCTCGGCGAGGCTCTCTACCGCTCCTATCAGCAGCTCGTTGCGTTGCGCCGCCGCTTCCCATGGCTGCACTCCGCTCGCGTGGAGACTGATGAATTGCGCAATGGTTTCCTTCGCTACCGCGTGATCGCGACCGATGCGGCGCTCGTGGACGATGCTGCCGGGGCCTCGGGTGAGGCTGGAGCTTCCGGCGAGATGCCCTCGCTCGTTGTCGAGCTGAACCTGGAAAACGGCGCAACCAGCGTGGTGATCCGTGATGGTGACCACGTGGAATTTGAGTTTTCCTAGGCTCTCTAGGCGGCTCTAGGCTGCCCCGGAGAACCAAAACCGCCCGGACACAATGTCCAGGCGGTAATTCTTTCGTGCCCCATCGATGAGTGGGCACAAGGGGTAGTGACTGCGTTTATGTTTGCTGGCTACCCCTGTTTTCGCAGATGCAGTGATTACATCTCTGCGGTCTCAGCAGGGGTCATCTCGTCGGAGGATGCCGGAGTGGTGGCCTTCTGCTCGAAGGTCTCCGACGGGTTGGCCTGGTCGCCGACCTTCACGTCCGAGTCAACCTGATTCGGGGGAGAGCAAGCGACCAGGGCTGCTGCGGCAATGGCGGATGCGGCGATAGCGCCGGCGATGCGGTTACGCATGGATGTGGCTCCTCTGTCGGAAAAACAATAGCTGCAAGGGGCTAATAAACTTTTCTCACATTATCTTAAAGCAATATCTTAGAGGATTCTTAACGGCTTGCGGGAACCAAGGGGCCAATCGCCCCCGCGCCGATGCATAGGGTTGCCCCCGGAGTCGCCTTTTCCACATCGACATGGAGAGTATTTCCGCCACCGTTGAGGTACACATAGCGCGGTCGCAGATCGTTGTTCATCTTCACGACTGTGGAACCACCGCGGGTTTGCTCTTCAGTCTCGAAAGGATTGGGGAGCGACAGGCGCACATCCATGTCCTCGGAGGCGGTGGCCGGGAACTCAAGCACCCAGTCACCGAGCTTGATGATGTTCTCCAACTTGATGTCCTCCGACGCGGTGCCGTCCTCGCCAACTGTGATGCGATGGCCACACTGCTCGACAGGGCCGTCAGTGACACGGGTGACCTCGGAGACCTTGGCGTCGATAAGCGAACCGTCTGTATTGAACATGCGCGGGTGACCGGTGACGCGCTCAAACGGCGGGCGATCGGAGACCGCATCAAACACCCGCGAGTACATGTTCATCGGAGCGGCGACGGGCACGAGAACTTCGAAGGGGACGGGCTGGTCGATGAGATTGTAGTCGATCGCCTTGTCGGGGCCAGCGGCATCGGCTTCCTCGCGCAGCGCGGACAGCGACGCCTTGGTGTTGCCGATCCACTCCATTGCGATGTCATCAGACCAGGCATTGCGGTAAGTGACCACGGAAATCGTGGAGGTGACAGCCAGCGCGATGCCCAGCGACCAAATCAGAATGTGCGTACGAGCCGGTAGCAGCGCTGGCGCCTCGTCCTTCGGTGGGAGTCCAGCCAGGGAGATCGCGACGCAGATTACGATCACGAGCGCGACATCAGAGTAGTAGTGCAAAGTGTGCGCCAGCACGCCAGAGGTGTTCTCTCCCGAGCGGAACAGGGTGATGGCGAACAAGGTGGTGAACATGTACGCCACCGATAGCGTCCACGGAGCCCAGCCACGGTAATCGCGGCCGATGAGGGTGGCGGACAGAATCAACAGGATAATGCCACCGAGAGTAATCAGCTGAGACGAAGCGGAGGCAAACGGCTGTCCCGGAGCCCAGCGTTCCCAGCTTGTTGGTCCGCCGATGATGCCGGCAAAAATCTGGCCGAGGCCGTTGAAGAACAGTTCGGGCTGCAGCTTGTCAGAAATGAAGCCGGTGGTTTCGGCGGGACCGAAGTAGTACCACAGTGCCCAGGCGCCGGTCAGCAGCATCGATGGGATCCAGATGACGAGGCCGCCGCGGAGAACCTGCAGGATATTTCTGCGCTCCATGTAAGCCAACGTGACGACAACCAGCATGGAGATCGGTGCGATAGCCAGGGACTTCTCAAAGAATCCCAGCGCCACTGCCAGCAGCACGAACAGGCCTACGGCTTCCCACGGGCGGGGGCCGAAGGAACGACGCATAGTGGTGCGAATGGCGACAATCATGAAGATCACGAATGCCAGGTGGAACGGCTGGGAATTGGCCGCGGCCGACCACCAGGTGTCTCCCGGAAGCATCAGCGGAGTCCAGGCGACGACCGTGATGAGGAAGAGCGATACCAGCGTACGGCCGGTGAGAAGCTCAAAGAGTTTAGCTGTGGCGTATGTCAGCACTACCGACATCACGGCCATGGTGATAGCCGGTAGCCACCAGTTCCACGGTGCGATGAGGTGATAGAGGCCTTGCACCAAGAAGGCCAGTGGTGCAAGGTGCCCGTCGTGATCCTGAAGCAGGTAGTCCTTGCTCAGCAGTGGGGTGTCGTAAAGATGGCCAACAATGATGAAGTCATCCCAGTAAAAACCATGGCTAGTCAGTACCAGAATGCGAGCGACAAGCTGTATCGCAATAACAACTCCGATGAGTGGCCACCATTGCTTCGCAGACAGGTCAAGTCGCTCGCCCCACGTCAATGTGGGCATGTAGTATGGGCGAGAACTCTCCTGCTCAGCGGTGTTGTCAGCACCAGGGTCCTCGGCAGTTTTCACTGCGGAATTCGCGGCTGTCCCCTCATCGCCGACTGGCGGCGTATGAGGGGTTTGGGCAGTTGGGGTATCTCCTGTAGATGACCGCTCGGCTTTAGTCATGGTTCCTTATGTTATCTAGGCCATCTGCTGGGCGCGGTAGGGTAGGCAAAAGTTAGTGCTTAGGGCGTGTCGACACAGGCTTCATACGCCGCTAATGAATACATCAATAATGTTTGAGCAATACCGCTCGAGTTAAAGAAAAATAGGAGCAAGTGGGATGACGCAATCGGCGAGTGCAGCGCGCGCTAACTTCTCGTGGCGCAATATTGACATCATCATTGCAGCTGTTATCGGCGTGGCCGTTGGCCTGATTTTTGTTATCTGGAACATCATCGGCGGTGCGGGCTATGAAGCAGTCAACGCGCTTACTCCTGGTCTTGGCGGTTTGGTCGCTGGTATGTGGTTCCTCGGTGGTCCGCTCGGCGCGTACATCATTCGCAAGCCGGGTGCAGCTATCTTCGTCGAGGTAATCGCGGCGACGGTTTCAGCACTGATCGGTAACCAGTGGGGTATCTCCACCCTGTACTCAGGTTTGGCGCAGGGGCTCGGTGCGGAGCTGGTGTTCCTCATTCTGGCGTATAAGAGCTACAACCTGGCCACCGTGGTTATCTCCGGTCTCATGGCAGGTGTCGGCGCATGGACTTTCGAGCTTTTCACTGGCAACCTGGCCAAGACTTTCGAATTCAACGTCATCTATCTGATCTCCACGGCGCTGTCGGGTGCCGTCCTCGCCGGTCTGCTGGCTTACTTCCTGGCTAAGGCACTGGCGGCAACTGGAGCGCTGGATCGTTTTGCCATCGGGCGAGAGCGGCACGACGACGTCTAGGAAAATCGATGACAGATGAGGCGTTGACGCGGGGGCCGTCGTCAAGCGGAAATGTCCCTGCGGTGAGCGCGCGGGGGTTCGGATATCGGCACGCGGGGCGCAAAGCTGCGGTACTGAACGACATCACGCTGGACATCGAGCGCGGTGAAAAGGTGCTGTTGCTCGGCGCGTCGGGGATGGGGAAGTCGACGCTGCTCGCCGCTATTGCTGGCGTGCTTGGCGACGACTCCGATGGCGAAGCCACCGGAAAGCTCCTGATTGAAGGTCGTACTCCTGCTTCCGCACGGGGCGCGGTGGGCTTGGTGCTGCAAGACCCTGACTCGCAGACGATTAGTGCTCGCGTTGGCGACGATGTCGCCTTTGGTGCGGAAAACCTGGGCGTTGCCCCGGCTGAGATTGGCAACCGAGTGCGCGCCAGCCTGGATTTGGTGGGGCTGGATTTGCCGCTGGATCATCCCACGCACAGGCTTTCGGGTGGGCAGAAGCAGCGCCTCGCATTGGCAGGTGTGCTGGCAATGGGCGCACGGGTCATTTGTTTGGACGAGCCGACGGCCAACATCGACCCGGCCGGTGTGCCGGTACTACGCGATGCTGCGATTACCGCGGCGGAGAGGACCGGTGCGGCACTGATTGTGGTCGAGCATCGAGTGGATGCGTGGGTCGATGTGGTCGACCGCATCATCGTGCTGGGCCGCGGAGGTGTGATTGCCGATGGTGCACCGCATCGGGTCTTGGAAGACTACGGGCAGGCTCTGACGGATGCTGGGGTGTGGATTCCGGGTGCTCCGCCCGCGCTGCCGGACGCGCGTTCAGTTGCCTGCGACCAGGACGGGCACCCTAGCGGTGACATCGCGATCGAAACCCGCGAGCTGGACATCGGCTATGGCGCGAAGAAGTCGTGGTTCAGGGGTAGCGAAACTGTTGAGCCGATTGCTCGCGATGTGTCAGTTTCTATCCCGTCAGAAGCTTCCACCTGCATCGTTGGTCACAACGGCAGCGGGAAGTCCACGTTAGCGCTGACGCTCGGCGGCCTGCTTGAGCCGATGGCGGGCACGGTCCAAGTGGCCGGCAGCGGTAGTGCGCCGTGGAAATGGCCGTCGAAGAAGTTGGCTACTCGGATTGGCACGGTCTTCCAAGACCCCGAGCATCAATTTGTCACTGGCACAGTGCTGGAAGAGTTGCAGCTTGGCCCCAAGCTTGTCGGTGTCAACGCTGATCAGCGCATCGAGGAATTACTTGAGCGGCTGCGGCTAACGGCTCTGACCAAGGCGAATCCGTTCTCGCTGTCCGGCGGTGAGAAGCGACGTCTGTCGGTGGCGACAATGCTGGCGACAGCGCCGGATATTGTGCTTCTCGACGAACCGACGTTCGGCCAAGACCGCCGGACATTCACCGAGCTGCTCACTTTGCTTCGCCAGCTTGCTGACGACGGCCGAACTGTTATCTCGATTACCCACGATCCATTGGTGGTACAAGCGATGGGGGACTACGTCATCGACATGGATTCGTTTCATCCGGAGTGGCCAGGCCCTGCGGCGCCGGGACAGCGTGGTTCAGGGGAGCAGGCCGGTCCGAGCAGCAATAGCGGTTCGCGCGGCCAGGGCGAAGCAGGAGGGAAATCGTGACTGAAGTCGGTTCCGCCGGTACGGCTGAAGGTACGCAGAGCGCCATTTCGAGTAAGCAGCCTTTCCTCGCGACGGTCAACCCGGTGGCGAGAGTACTGGGCCTATTCTTGCTCACCACACCGCTGCTGATTTCCATCGACTGGGTCTCCGCAGTGGTTGCGCTTGTCTGCACGCTTTTCTTGGTGCCGCTGTCGGGTTTGGGTTTTCGTCGTTTTCTAGGACGCAGCCTGCCACTTCTTATTGCCGCGCCCATCTCAGGAATCTCGATGGCGCTCTACGGTAACCCGGAGGGCAAAGAGTATTTCTCCTTTCTGCTTGCGCATGTGACGGATAATTCCATTTCCCTGGCCATCGCGATCATGTTGCGTGTGCTGGCTATCGGTACTCCAGTTATCGTGCTGACAGCCAATATCGACCCCACCGATCTGGGCAATGGGCTGGCGCAGATTCTCAAGCTGCCCAGCCGGTTTGTGCTGGCAACGGTGGCGAGTCTGCGACTCGTCGGCCTATTCATCAGCGATTGGCAGGCGCTGACCCGAGCCCGTCGCGCACGCGGTTTGGGTGACCACGGCGCAATCCGCCGCACTATTTCTCAGGTGTTCGCTCTGCTGGTGTTTGCGCTGCGCCGCGGCACCAAACTGGCTACAGCCATGGAAGCCCGCGGCTTTGGCACACCGATTAAGCGTACGTGGTGGCACACCTCGACATTGGCCACGCGTGACTATGCCACCATGGCCGCCTGCCTTGCCATCGCCGTCGCAGCAATCAGTATTTCCGTGTGGGCCGGGGAGTTCCGCTTCCTGGGCGTAGCGTAGCAAAGGCGTTTCAATCACGATGATTCTGCTTATCGACGGCCGTTCCGGCAGTGGCAAAACCACCTTTTCGGCAAAGTTGCACAGTATCCTCGGTTGGCCAGTTATCCACTTGGAGGATGTATATCCGGGCTGGTCCGGTCTGCAGAAAGCATCGGCCGCAGTTGCGGAGACCATTTTGAACCCCGCTCTACCGGCCGATGAGCGCGGGTATCGCCGTTGGGACTGGTACGCCAGTGAATTCGCCGAGTGGGTCCCCACGCCACCGGACTCCTCGCTCATCGTTGAAGGCTGTGGCGCTGTCACTGAAGCTAACCTTGCCGCTGCCCGCGCCATCGGCGACGGCAACGCCTGGGGAGTCTGGGTAGAGCTGGACACGCAGACTCGATTTGCCCGTGCCATGGCTCGCGACGACCACTTCGAGGAACACTGGGACATGTGGGCCGAGCAGGAATCCCAGCATATGGCGAAGCACAATCCGCAACAGCTCGTCGACTGGACCATCAACGTCCCAGAACAGTTAACGTGGAAGCTCTGATGAGAAAAACACTCGCGTGCCTCGGTGCAGGCTTCGGTTCCATGCTCCTCGTCGGCGGACTACGCGTCGCCGCTAATTCGGAGCTACGCCCACCACGCCTGCCCAATCGCAGACCTCCGCGGTGGGTTCTTCCCACAGTAGGTGCCGCGTGGATACTGGCCAGCTACCGCGCCTACTACGTTCGCGCATCGCATCGCTTGACGACGCCCCTGGTCGCCGGCCTCGCAGTACCAGGAGCCGCAGCGATCGTTTTCGAGGCCGTTCGTCTTCGATGTGCAGCCAAAAAACCAACTCTGCCGCCACACACCGTGGTTGTGCTGGGATGCGGATTGAAGAACAATCGGCCCTCGGCCCTGCTGGCCAGAAGATTACAGCGAGCAGTCTCAGCGTGTGATGAGCGAACCGAGCGAATCATCTGCTCCGGTGGGGTCGGCAGTGAAGCGGTGACAGATGCCACCTGCTCCGAAGCGGACGCCATGGTGGAGTGGTTGGAGGCGAACGCTGGGGACGTCGTAAAGCGTGGCGACATCGAGTTGATCCCCGAGGACCAATCGACGAATACGTCGGAAAACATTGACTATGCGTGCGAATTGATGCGCGGCATGGACGGTGCGTTGAGCGCTGGAACGGTTGTTGTGACCAGTGATTTTCATGCGCCACGGGTAGCGAAGCTCATGCGCGAACGGGGGCTGGAATCCTGGTGTGTCGTCGGGGCCTATACGCCGTTGAGGTACTGGGCGACATCGCTGCTGCGGGAATTCCTCGCGCAGTTTATTCTGTGGGCGCCGAGCGGCAACGCGAGAATTTTACGAATTTCGCGGGTAGCGCGAAGCGTTAGCCACTAGTATCGAACGAAGATAAATACGTCGTGCGGTGATAGTGCTGCGTAGAAATGCGTAGAGCGCGATATCGAACACGACATCGGAATCATTAAATCGGGAGGAACACCCACATGGCTTTGACCCCAGGATTCGACCTGTTCCAGCTGCCAGAGGAGCACCAGGAGCTCCGCGCCGTTATCCGTGATTTGGCGGAGAAGCAGATTGCTCCGTACGCAGCGGACGTCGATGAGAACGAGCGTTTCCCGGAGGAGGCCCTGAAGGCTCTCAACGAGGCCGGCTTCAACGCCGTCCACGTGCCGGAGCAGTTCGGTGGCCAGGGTGCGGACTCGGTTGCGGCCTGCATTGTCATTGAGGAAGTTGCTCGTGTCTGTGGCTCGGCTTCTCTTATCCCGGCTGTGAACAAGCTGGGCACCATGGGCTTGATCCTCAAGGGCTCCGACGAGCTGAAGAGCAAGGTCCTGCCGGACATCGCCAACGGTGAAATGGCTTCCTACGCACTGACTGAGCGTGAGGCCGGTTCGGATGCCGGTTCCATGAAGACCCGCGCGGTCCGTGAGGGCGATGAGTGGGTCCTCAACGGCTCCAAGTGCTTCATCACTAACGGTGGCCGCTCCACCTGGTACACCGTCATGGCTGTTACCGACCCGGAGAAGGGTGCCAACGGCATCTCTGCATTCATGGTCCACAAGGACGACGAGGGCTTCCGCGTCGGTGGCCTGGAGCACAAGCTGGGTATCAAGGGTTCCCCGACTGCGGAGCTGTACTTCGAAAACTGCCGTATCCCGGCTGACCGCATCATCGGCGAAGAGGGCACCGGTTTCAAGACTGCCCTGGAGACCCTGGACCACACCCGCCCGACTATTGGTGCACAGGCACTGGGCATCGCGCAGGGTGCATACGACTACGCTGTTGGTTACGTGCAGGAGCGCCAGCAGTTCGGCAAGCCGATTGCTGCTTTCCAGAACACCCAGTTCATGCTGGCTGACATGCGTATGAAGATTGACGCTGCTCGTCTCATGGTCTACACCGCAGCCGCTAACGCTGAGCGCGGCACTGCTGAGGGCGGCGCTCGCCTGGGTCTGATGGCCGCAAACGCCAAGACCTTCGCCTCTGACGTTGCTATGCAGGTCACCACTGATGCCGTGCAGCTGCTCGGCGGTTACGGCTTCACCCGTGACTTCCCGGTTGAGCGCATGATGCGTGACGCCAAGATCACCCAGATCTACGAGGGCACTAACCAGATTTGCCGCATGGTCGCAGGTCGCCAGATTCTCGCAGACGCACAAAAGCGCTAATCACCAGCGCAAACGCTAAGCCCTCGCTACCAAGGCGGGGGCTTTTTCATGCTGCCACATCACCCAGAATTTGTCTCTTAACCCCAACGCGCACTAGTGACTGCGTTTATGACTGGCGGCGGTGGGGCGATGCGAGTTACTGACTGCGTTTATGACAAAAATGGCCCGAAAAATGGCTTGAAAGTGTCATAAACTCACACAGTTTCACATTTGCAGCCCGTAAATTTTGCGTTAAGTAGCAAGAAGCGTGTCCAATCGGCGTGCACCGGGGTCTACTTTTCTCTTAACCCCCGGTTTTTCGGCCGTCCCGCACGAGCCCCGCACGAGTCCCGCACGAGCCCCGCACGAGTCCGGCACTACACCATCCACCAGCTCGCCAGCAGCCGCACGCATCAGCCTCGCTGATCACACCCTCATTTCGCCAACCAAGCACAGGCCGCTACAACGATTGCCTCTGCTCCCCGGTCAAGAGTGGGTTGGAGGTCAGGGGCGAAAGCTGGGTTGTGGTTGCCAACAGCGCTGCTCTCATCCGCGAAACCGCCGAGCCCCCAGTACGTATATGGCACGCCAAGCGCATCGGGGATGATTGAGAAATCTTCAGAGGCGGGCACTGCGTCCAAGTCGGAGACTTCTTCACCGAAGTACGCGTCGAATGCCTCACGCACAGTATTCGTGGCATCCCCGTCATTATTCGTGAGGGGATAGCGGTCGTAGTAAGTGAACTGCGGGTCTTGAGGGCTGCGGGCAGCAACGCACTCTGCTCGTACAATGCGCTCGATTGCCTCTTTGAGGTGTTCGGTCACGGCGCTGTTGTAGGCACGAGTGTTGATGAGCAGCTCTGCGGAGTCAGGAATGATGTTGGACTTAGTTCCCGCTTGAATCGCACCAACGGTCACCACTGCGGTCTCGGTGGCCGCTACCTCACGCGAGACAATGGTCTGAAGGCGCATCACAATGGTGGATGCCAAGACAACGGGATCGACACTGAGCTCCGGCATGGATCCATGGGAGCCATTACCGTGCACAGTGACTTTGACCGAGAATGCAGAGGAGAGAACTGGCCCGCGGCGAGTTCCCACATAACCGCCGGGCAAGCTAGCTAGTACGTGTTGACCGAGATAAACGTCGGGACGCGGAATAGCCCTCTCCAGATCTGCCGCCAGCATTGCGCGTGCACCTTCGGCGGTTTCTTCAGCGGGTTGGAAAATACCGATGAATGTGCCAGACCACTGATCAAGGTTTTCGTTGAAAGCCTGCAGCGCTGTGAGCAAAGACATCAGGTGGAAGTCGTGCCCACAAGCGTGGGCGACGGGGACCTCTGTGCCGGTCTTTTCATCAATCTGCGTTGCCGTGGAGGCGTAGTCTTTGCCGGAAGTCTCCTTCACCGGTAGCGCATCAATGTCTGCGCGCATAGCTACAATCGGCCCGGCACCGTTCTCAATAATGGCAACGATGCCGGTGTCTCCGACGCGATTTGTGGAAATACCTGAAGATTCGAGCTCCTGAATAATCCGGTCTGCAGTGCTGTGCTCCTGCATGGAAAGCTCAGGGTGCCGGTGGAAATATTTGTACAGTTCCTCGCGCTGGGATTGGGTGGACGCGAGACCATTCAGAATCTTTCTGGCGCTCTCAGTATTAGTGGGCATACCTAAAATGTACGCCGACCTAAAGCGGACGGTGGAGGCCCTGGAAGGCATCCCCGTCCCGCCCCAAACCTCTAAGAGCTGCCTACGTCGTCACAAAGAACTTCTGGTTACGCTCGCCGCGGTAGGACTGGGCGGTTGCAGTTGCGGCGATGATAGAGGCAACAATCAGCAGGCCAGCTGTAATCAAACCGAGCGCCGACGAGTCTCCGGAGCGTACCTGGGAAATCGTTCCGACCAGCGTCATTGATGCATTAATGACAAAAACTGCCGCCGCCACGGACAGCACCGTGCGCGCTGCAGTCGATCCTTCAAGGAGTTTGCCAGCAAGCCACCAGCACGCAATCGCCGTTGCCGTCTGCGCGAGAATCGCAAACGCGAAGCTCACGGCCAAGCTGGTCTGTGCAGCAGAAACCTCGATGTTGTTGGCCTTTGCCGCTTCCGTAACAGTCGCGTCCCATTTCAATAGGGAACTGACCACGGTGAGGATTAGCGCTGGGACGTAAACATATACCGCGAGCCGCCACCACCTAAAGGACTGCGCCGCATGGAAAGGAACGTCTTTAGCCGAATTGACTGCCATAATTCCATACTCTAAACCACGCTGTCGCGGCGCGAAACGTCACTGCTAGGTTGAACTTATCGCTTGCCGACGAGCAGATAACCGGCAACCACCACAAAAGCTAACTTTTATACAGCGCTGGTGCGGTGCGGGTCGGTGAAGTCGACACCTTGGGTTTCCCACACGCGACGCAGTTCGTCAACGCCCTTAGCCCGAGCAAGGGCAAATTCGTTGGTCGTGGCCGGGACCGGCTGGAAGATTGTGACTTCGGTTTCCTCCACCGCGACCGGCGGGATTTCTGCCTTGAACAGCACAAAACCGGTGAAGCGCGACTGATCCCACAGTGGCTGGCCGAAGTCAATAAGTGCCCCCTCGGTCAGGACGAGGCCTTCGATGCTTGGGGAAGCGGCAAGAATACCCAGCGGGCGGATGACTTCGTCCAGTCCACCACGAATAGGCAAGATGAGTTCGGCACGCGGGCCAGAGTTGGTGTCCACCACCATTGCGGACGGATCTTGCATCGCCTCGGCACTGCAACCCAGTGTTGCATAGGTGACAATCCGGTCTGTGTCAGGTCCGAAGCGCAGCATCTTCAGTGGCGCAGAGCCAAGGAAGGTCAGCTGGGCTTCGCCGGGGTTGGACTCTTCAAAATAGGAGGTAAATGCTGCTCGGACTGCTTTGATGATCGCATTGCTGTCAGGGCCGGCGGGAGGAATGGGGCCGGTTAAGTTATCGAACACGGGCGGTACTCCTTGTTGAGGTGGTCATTTTAGGCTGCGGGCGAAAGCTCGACAGCATCAGCCCACGTCGCATCGAGGTTCAAAGTCTGCATCCACGTATCAATGTTGTCACCGTGTGCAGCGATTGCGGCGCGCGCAGTCAGCGTGGTCTCGATAGCGAATTCGGTGAGTTCATCGCTAATCAGCCCTTGGGTGTGGGCCGCGACGAGCTCGTCGACATCTTCAACGCGAATCTGTGTGGTCGCATCGACAGGTAGGGGAGCTATGGCCTCAGGATCGGTCGGTGCCTGCAGGATGTCGAGATACAAATCGGTCATACGCCAGCACTGCGGATCAGTCCGGTCGATGCTGACAATATCGACGTAACGTTGGTGTTCCACCTTCACGCCCGGGCGGAAGTGATAAATGCTGATGCGCAACCCCTCGTCGGCAAGCAGGAATGACTCTAGATATCCAAACTTTGGATGATCCATCCCACGGCGCATATAAAGGCGGCTGGGTGTGAGAGTTCGGAACTCGTCGACATTGCGCTGAAAGCCCTTGGGGTCGGTGTTGACCATTTCACGTAGGTCAAAGGTCTCGACTTTCGGAGGATGTGTGTCCTGACTCGAGCGAATTGGGGAGAGCGCAGGAGCTGCCGCGGTCGAAGCCGAAGTGGCCGGTGAAGTGGACATGCGAATACCTTAACGTGTAGGGGTTGCCTTTTTGGGCATAGAAAAGCCCTTTCTGCATACGTGATGCAAAAAGGGCTAGGGGAGAACTAGAAAAACTTAGTTCAGGCCGACCGGGAAGACACCGGCGGTCGGGGTGTAGCTGCAGTTGGTCGGACCAGGCTCTTCCTGAGTGGTGATACCGCCCTGCATGACAGCGATGACCACGCCCTTGCCCGTGTCAGCGGTGCCGTTGACAGCACCCGGGCCCTCCTCGGCGTTGATGCCGTTGTTCTCCAGGGTGGTCTTGCCGTACTTGCCGTTAGCAACGTTGACCCAGTAGACATTCATCTCTGTGTCCTGCTGCTTAGCCAGCTGCTTGGTGCCCAGGCCAGTGAAAATGAAGCCAAGCTGGTTTTCTGGAACACCTGGCAGAGGCAGGTCTGCCGGGCCCGGAACGGTAGTGGCCAGGCCGAAGGAACGACCTTCGCCGCCGATGCACTTGTCGGCAACAGTAGGCAGCAGGAACTGGTTGGTCTTCGGGGCACCTTCCGGAACCTTGAAGCCCGGCTCGCCCTCGCCCTCACCAGTCAGGAAGTCAATTCCCTTGTTCAGTGCGCTGGAAATTTCCTCAGGAACGCCTGGGGAGTTAATGATGTCGCGCGCGTTGCCGTAGAGATTCGGCGAAGCGATGTTCAGGGAGTCCAGCGACGGGGAAGCAGAAGCGGCGGGAGTCATGCCCGCAGTGAGAATTGCAGCTGCACCCAAGGTCGCTGCGGCACGGCGCAGGAAGGAGCGTCCAGTCGAAACCACGGTGAAGAACCTCTCATTCGTGGGCTATTGGAGTCGGAATCAAAATTTCGGAATCGTTGCTCATCTTAGAACGACTCCAACGGGAATTGGAAAGATTTGAAAAAGAAATGTTCAGAATCTTCTCAGGAGATTAACGCACGGATTCCCGCGTGTCGCAAGTTAATTAGAGTGATTTTTGGTGTAGAACGAGATGATTGTGAAAATTGTGACGTCATGTATGCCTGTGGTGTTAATGGTGTTTCGCAGCGCGTAAGCGGGTGAAGTCAAGTCTCATCCCGTGGGGTTACAACTATGGCATTTGGTCACATGTGTCACATGGCGGGCTGAGAGATTGCCGTCGTGAAGCGTTGTGGCGTTGGCGGATATGCCGTTATGACTGTCGGTAAAGCGGGGGTGCAGTAAGGGGGTAATTTATCCCTAAGGGTGGCGCGGCAGTGCCACTTTGCATGACGGATAGGTGCTCGGGGTTGTGAGAATCTCTGCCAGATGTGCAGGGCCATTAAGAAGGAGTACACTGTAGAACGCTTTATTACGCGTTGATGCGGGGCGTTAAAGGCAGTCGTAAAGACAGTTCTTTAGAGCAAGGCCGTATCTTGTTTCTTTTAGTCCTCTTAGCTTGTTAGGAGCTATCCGCCTGTGAGCGATACCGAGTTCCGTAATGTCGCCATTGTCGCACACGTCGACCATGGCAAGACCACTCTCGTGAACGCCATGCTGGAGCAGTCCGGCGTTTTCAGCGACCACGAAGAAGTTGCAGACCGAGTGATGGACTCTGGTGACCTTGAAAAGGAAAAGGGCATCACCATCTTGGCGAAGAACACCGCTATTCGCCGAAAAGGTGAGGGCAAGAACGGCGAAGACCTCATCATCAACGTCATTGACACCCCTGGTCACGCCGACTTTGGTGGCGAGGTGGAGCGCGCACTGTCCATGGTTGACGGTGTCGTGCTGCTGATCGACTCCTCTGAAGGTCCGCTGCCGCAGACCCGCTTCGTCCTGGGCAAGGCGCTTGCTGCCTGCATGCCGGTGATTATCGTGGTCAATAAGACTGACCGCCCAGATGCACGTATCGACGAGGTTGTCGAGGAAGCACAGGATCTGCTGCTCGAGCTAGCCTCCACCCTGGAAGACCCGGAAGCTGCTGAGGTCGCTGAGCGCAACCTTGAGCTGCCGGTTCTCTATGCCTCTGGTCGTGCCGGTAAGGCTTCTACCGAGAACCCGGGTAACGGCAACTTGCCGGAGTCTGAGAACCTGCAGCCGCTGTTCGACGTCATCACCGAGGTGCTCCCGGAGCCGTCCGCTGAGATTGATGCCCCGCTGCAGGCGCAGGTTACCAACCTGGACTCCAGCTCCTTCCTCGGTCGAATTGGTCTGATTCGTATCCATAAGGGCCGTATCCGCAAGGGACAGCAGATTTCGTGGATTCATTACGACTCCGAGGGCAATGAGCATGTCAAGAATGCGAAGGTCGCGGAGCTGCTGCGTACCGTCGGCGTGACCCGCGTACCTGCTGAAGAGGCCATTGCTGGTGACATCGCCGCTATCTCCGGTATCGACGAGGTCATGATCGGTGACTCTCTCTGTGATGCCGAGCATCCGGACCCGCTGCCGCGCATCCTGGTCGATGAGCCGGCTATTTCTATGACGATCGGCGTGAACACCTCGCCACTGGCAGGCCAGGGTGGTGGCGATAAGCTGACCGCTCGTATGGTCAAGGCCCGCCTGGACCAGGAGTTGATTGGTAACGTCTCGCTGCGCGTGCTGCCGACCGAGCGCCCGGATGCCTGGGAGGTGCAGGGCCGTGGTGAAATGGCGCTGTCCGTTCTGGTTGAAACTATGCGTCGTGAGGGCTTTGAGCTGACCGTCGGTAAGCCGCAGGTTGTTACCAAGACCGTCGACGGCAAGGTTCAGGAGCCGTACGAGCACCTGACCATCGATGTTCCAGAAGAGCACCTGGGTGCTGTCACTCAGCTGATGGCGGCTCGTAAGGGGCGCATGGAGCAGATGGGTAACCAGGGCACCGGTTGGGTGCGCATGGAGTTCCTCATTCCGTCCCGCGGTCTGATTGGCTTCCGCACTACTTTCATGACGGAGACCAAGGGCACCGGTATCGCCAATCACTACTCGGCCGGTTACGGCGAGTGGGCAGGCGAGATTAAGGATCGTCCGACAGGATCGTTGGTCGCTGACCGTACTGGCCAGATCACCGCTTACGCGCTGATTCAGCTTTCTGACCGCGGTACCTTCTTCGTCGAGCCGGGTGACCAGGCTTACGAGGGCATGGTCGTTGGCCAGAATCCGCGTGATGAGGACATGGACATCAACATCACCAAGGAAAAGAAGCTGACGAATATGCGCGCAGCCTCGGCTGATGCGACCGTGACTCTGGAGAAGGCGCACAAGCTTTCCCTCGATGAGGCTATGGAGTTCTGTGGCGCTGACGAGTGTGTTGAGGTCACTCCGGAGGGTATCCGCGTACGCAAGCAGATCCTCAGCGCTACCGATCGCGCTCGCGCTCGTTCCCGCGCGAAGGCCATGAATAAGAAGTAATTCGGGTTGCTAGGGGACTGGACCACCTGAAAACCAGTCTCGGGGTAACTGACTCGGCCAGGTGTCGAGTAATCTCGTGGATATGTTTATTCGCAGCCGTCGTCACGCAGCTTCTCGTCGATTTTTCGTAGCATCGACACTCTGCGTGACGGCGGCTTTGGCGTCTTCGTGCATGGCTCGCCCGTCGGACGCTCCGACTGTGCCCGGGCAGCAGGAAGTGCCGGTGCAGCAGGAAGACACCGCTGACCAGGCTAAAAAGATGCGTGAAGTCACGGTCGGTGTCGACGAGTTTGTCGAAGGTTTCAATCCGCATTTGCTTGCCGACGTCTCCCCGGTGACCAGCCTGGTAGCGCGACTGACACTGCCTAGTGTTTTTACCCCTGCGCCGGTTGAGGGCGAGGCTGGTGACGCTAGTGCCTCCGCGCAAGCTCCCGGAGTGGTGGATAACGCTGCCAATGCTCGCTCGGCAGGTGCTCCCCAGTGGCTACTCAACTCCGACTTGCTGGATTCCGTGCAGGTCATCGAGAGTGATGACAGCAAAGACGGTGACGCCAGAAACGGAGCTGGAAACGGAAAAGCGGCCGATGTTGACATCACGGATCCGACGGTAGCGGCAGAGCATGTCCGCTACCGCATTCGAAAAGGGGCGCAGTGGAGCGATGGCACGCCAATCAGTGGCGAGGACTTCCGCTACCTATTTTCCCAAGTCACGTCCACGCCAGGATCGCTGGATACGGCGACTTATGAGCTGATTAAATCCATTGATGTCTCCGATGGTGGCCGTCAGATTGATGTGACGTTCACTCAGCCGATTACGCATTGGCAGCGCCTGTTTGCACATCTCTTGCCAGCGCATTTGATGCGGTCGAACACTGATGGTTTTTCCGAAGGGCTGGCCAGCCGTTTCCCGGCCTCCGGTGGGCAGTACACCGTCGAGTCGATGGATGTCGGCCGCAACATCATTCGACTGGTTCGAAATGACCGCTACTGGGGTGAGCAGCCAGCAGCCTCGGAGGTTATTACGCTGCGTGCCATGCGTAGTGCCATCGATGGTGCGGAGCAACTGCGTTCGAAGCAGATCCATGCCGTGCAGGTCCGTCCGACGGAGACCTCTGAGCTGACGTACGGTCTGGTCCCCGGTGTTGCTGAGTTCTTCCATGAGCCGAACCGGGAACTGGTTTTCAGTACCAATCTCGCGTCGAGCAGGCTTGCCGACGAGTCCGTCCGCCGGGCCATTCTGCGCACCATCAACGTTGCAGAGGTCTCAGAGGTGGCCACCGGGCGCCGAATTGCGGGTGGTTCTGGTGACGGTGGTGGCCAGGAGAAATCCGAGGCACCTCAGGCCGGATTTACCGAGGACAATCCGCTACGAATCGGCATCATTAGCGACGGTATAGCGGCACGCGCTGCGGCTTTTGCGGTCGCTGACCAGTTGACTGCAGCTGGTATCCCCGCCACCGTTGTTTCGTATTCTCCGGCGGACATGCTGCGGTCTTCGTTGCCCTACGGAACCGTCGATGCCGTGGTGGCATGGGCAGAGCAGCCCAATTCCGTCCAGGCGGCCCGGGAACGCTATGCGTGTACGGAAGGCTCGGTGAGTTCGCTACCGCCGAAGGACTTGGATGAAGCAGGCGCAGAGTCGGCTACCGAGTCTGAGTCAGAATCCGAGTCTGAGTCTGAGGGCGTTGACAGTTCGACAAAACCTGCACCAAGTGAAGACCGGAGAAAGAGCGCTGAAGAGCAGAGCTCGCTGGACGGGACGACACCGTCTGAACGGTCCAAATCTTCTACCTCAGCGGAACCGGCTGACCTAAATGGAGTACCTGTCGCTCCGAAATCGGCTGCTCGGAGCGAGAATCTTTCCGGCCTTTGTGACCCGCAGGTTGATGAGCTGCTCGCTCCCGACAGTTCTGCGTTGCCCGCTGAACTCGCCGATATCATTGCTGGCCACAGTATCGAGCTGACCTTGGTGAAAGACGGCCTGCTGACGGTCGTCAGCCCGGAAATTACAATTACCGGGCGGAAGGACTCTTCGCAGTGGACTGATGACCCAGTGTTGGGTCGCCTCGGTGTTCTGGGCGAGGTTCGCCGAGTCTCGACGCAAAGCGGGACTCGAGAATCGTCTGAGAATTCTCAACCGGGAGATAGTCCGCGCGAAGATACTGAGCAGGACGGTTCGGGTCAGAACCAAGAAGTCCGCGATAACGCCGACCAGGAGAACAAGGGGAAGTAAGAAAGCCCGTGAAGTTACTTTTTGTTCACGCACATCCAGATGACGAGTCCATTTGGACAGGTGGTTTGATTGCGGCTGCCGCGCGCTCCGGAGCGTCGGTAAGCGTAGTGACCTGCACGATGGGCGAGCTGGGCGAGGTCATCGGCGCGCCGTACCAGGGGCTAGTTGCTGATGAAGCTGACCAGCTGGGCGGTTTCCGCGTCGCCGAGTTGCGCTCGGCGCTGCGTGCGCTGGGGGCCAATGGCCCAGACAATGCACCGCGTTTCCTCGGTGGTGCCGGGCGTTGGCGTGATTCCGGTATGGCAGGGGACAAGGGCAATGAGCATCCCCGTGCGTTCGTGAACTCGGGTGATGAGGCGGTCGCCCAGCTTCGCACCATCCTCGATGAGCTGCAGCCGGACCTGGTCATTACTTACGATGCCGATGGTGGCTATGGGCACCCGGACCACATTCGCGCACACGATATCACTGTCGCGGCGTGCGGAAATCGCTTTCCGACGCTGTGGGCGGTCACCGATCGTGAGGCAATGGCGGCGGGGCTGGATGCCATTACCGTGGTGCCGGAGAGCTGGCAGGCGTGCGATGTCGACGACTTCGCCACCGTGACCGGCCGTTTCGAGGTTCAGCTGGATGATGCCGCTGTGGCTGCCAAGGTTGAGGCCATGCGCGCGCATGCGACACAAGTGTGGTTCGCCGATGGTTCCGTCAGCGAGGTCAATCCAGATGCTGTCTATGGGCAGACCGACGGCTCTGGTCATGCGCGAGCCGTCTGGGCGTTTTCCAATTTGCTGTGTCAGCCGGTGACGCCGACTGAGGCATACCGTTTTGGTACGGCGACTGCTGCGTCCCTGGAAGAGCTGGGGGAACTGGTGAATGTCCGATTGCTGCAGGACCCGGCAGCAAGTGCCGGCTCAGTGCCGAGCGCGGACCTGGCAGTGGAGGGGAGCGCGGACGATGAGTAACCCTCAGCCTCACGAAAGCGAAGACTTGATTAACGCTGCTGGCGGAAAGTTGAAGAACGAGCGCTTGAGTATTGAAAAGCGCACATTCGGGGATGAGCGCTATTGGGGCGACCCGGAACGTTCGCAGCCACGCGAGAATTTCCATCAGGGTGAGGTCACGGTAGCGCTGGTCTGGCTGTCACTCGCTGCGTTGGCGGCGCTGGTGATTGAGGTAGTTTTCCTCGGAGCGTGGATTACCATGGGCTCGGTTGCTATTCCGTTGCCGTGGACTATTCCGCTGGCCTATATTGCCAATCTGATCATCACCAACACAGCGTTGCTGTGGACACGTGATCGCTCCAAAGCTGCGATTCCGACTGTCATCTGGGTGCTGGGCTTTGCCGGCATTTTGCTGTGGGCAGTGCTGCCCTTCGGTGGTGATTTGGCAATGGGGCAGTGGTTGCGAACAGTGCTGCTGCTTGTTTGCGGTGTGCTGGGCGGTGCCTGGCCGTTGCGCCATCTGCGGGCACTCTAGCGGAAACTGCAGTAGACGGTGAGGAATTGATGCAGGGCAAGCCTGCATCAATGTGGCCCTTTCTGGAGCCAGTTGATAACAACACCCACGTTGGGTGTAGACTCCAATCTGAATATACCGCTCTGTCTATTTTGCTCTGTTTCTCGTCGGAACGGCATAATCGACAGATAGCGAAAGCCTCATCCCATATCTTGTGAGAAAGGTTCTTAAACCTAAAACCATGACTTACATCATTGCCCAGCCATGTGTTGACGTCCTCGACCGTGCCTGTGTTGAAGAGTGCCCGGTTGACTGTATTTACGAGGGCAAGCGCATGCTCTACATTCATCCTGATGAGTGCGTGGACTGCGGCGCTTGTGAACCGGTCTGCCCAGTCGAGGCCATCTTCTACGAGGACGATGTTCCGGATGAGTGGGTTGAATTTATCGATGCCAATGTCGACTGGTTCGATGAGCTGGGTTCCCCGGGCGGTGCCGCCAAGCTCGGCCCCCAGGACTTCGATGTGCCGTTCGTGGCAGCGCTGCCGCCGCAGGCAGAAGACTAAAACCACAGAGGACTAAACCTATTTCTTTTCCCGGGAAGGACTTCATCACCGCTCATGTCAGCTGCTCGTAAGCGCGTAACTCCCGGTTCTCTTTTGCCTCAGTTTCCGTGGGATTCTCTCACGCAGGCGAAAGCCACTGCGGCTGCGCATGAAGAGGGCATGGTGAATCTCTCGGTCGGCACACCGGTCGATGAAGTCGCTCCGATAATCCGGCAGGGCCTTTCCGAAGGCTCTGCCGCACCGGGCTACCCACAGACCGTCGGCACGCCTGAGCTACGCGCGGCGATTGTTGCAGCAATGGCGCGGCGCTACGGCGTGACGGGACTGGAGTCAGCGGTCAACGGCGGCAATGTGCTTCCGGTCATCGGCACCAAGGAAGCGATTGGCTGGCTTCCCTTCCTCCTCGGCGTAGGCGCGGGGCATACCGTCGTCATCCCCGAGCTGGCATATCCCACCTACGAGGTCGGCGTGCGCATCGCAGGCGCTGAGCTGCTGCGTGCGGACTCGCTGACGCAAATCGGTCCCGCCTCGCCGACGCTGATGTTCATCAATTCCCCGGGCAACCCCAACGGCAAGGTCCTCGGTGTTGAACACCTGCGCAAGGTGGTTGAGTGGGCGCGTGCTCGGGACGTCATTGTTGCCTCTGACGAGTGCTACCTGGGGCTCGGCTGGACTGAACAGCCAGTCAGTATTCTCGACCCGCGAGTGTGCGACGGTGATTTCACCAACCTGCTGGCTATCCACTCGCTGTCCAAGACGTCGAACATGGCGTCGTACCGCACCGGCTGGTTCGCCGGCGATGCGGACCTTATTGCCGAGCTGGTTTCCGTGCGCCGTCACATGGGGCTGATGATGCCGGGGCCCATCCAGCACGCCACGATCGCCGCGCTTAACGACGACTCCCACGAGGCTGAACAAAAACAGCGCTACTGTGACCGCCGTGAGATTCTGCGCGATGCACTGGTAGCCGCAGGTTTTCGTATCGACGACTCCGAGGGCGGGCTCTATCTGTGGGCTACGCGCGGGGAAGACTGCTGGCAGACGGTTGATTGGCTGGCCGAACGTGGCATCCTGGTCGCACCGGGTAGCTTCTACGGCCCCAAGGGTGCGCAGCACGTGCGGGTGGGGCTCACAGCAACGCTCAACGACATCGAAGCGGCCGCAGCGCGTATTCGTGGCTAGCCCCGGCCAGATGTGCTGGCTCTAGTAGGCCGAATGCTGCAAACGGTGCCGACATCGGCATAGGACCAAATCATGAAAAAGGGAGTGCGCCGTGGGACGTGCCGCAGGTAACCGAGATGCTTGGTGGGGCCTTGAGAAGAACTGTCAGACAGCGCAAGTCGATGCTGCCGCTCACGAGCGCGAGGAGTACATCCCCTTTGAGCCGGCAATTGTGGCCGACACCGATGAGTTTCTGGTCGTAGACAAGCCACCTTTTCTGCCCGCAACCCCCAATGGCCGCATCGTGGCCAATACCGTTCAGGAGCGACTGCGACGTAGTCTCGGGGAACCGGAGATAGTGGCCGTCCACCGCCTGGATCTGCTAACCAGTGGGCTGCTGTTGCTTTCCCGGAATCCGGCTACCCGTGCGCGCTACCAGCAGCTTTTCCAAAACCAGGAAATCACCAAAGAATACGAATGCCTCACCGTGATGCCCGATGATTGGCATGTGGGGGAAACCAGGGATGTCACGCTTCTGCTCGATCCCAACCCTGCGGGGCGCGGAGTAAATGTCGTGGAGACCGACGATTCCGCTCGCGCTGCCGCGAAGAATCCCAAGTTCAAGCTCGCACGCACAACCGTGACCTTCCTCGGCCAGGTAGCCGCGGACATCGGCGATGTGCTGGCGAGCAGCAGTGGCGGTGGCGGTGGTGTGACCAGCGCCAGCGTTCCGCTGCACGCAGTCGGCTGTGGTTGTGGGCATTGCGGCAGCCGCATGCAGGTGGGGCGCTGGCGGCTACAGCCCCATACGGGCCGCACGCATCAGCTGCGGGCGACGTTGGACTGGCTAGGCTATCCCATTCTCGGTGAGGATACCTATGGCCGGGGAGCGGGGGCGCAGGGGCCGTCGGCAAGCGCGAGTGGCGTGCCAAAGTACACGCCGCAGTTGCGATTGACGGCGACCGCGCTGGCCTTTGTCGACCCCGTCACTGGTGAGCGACGTGCCTACCGGAGCGCGCGGAATATCGCGGCCCCGGCAGACGTGCCGACCACCTCTTAGTTAGAGTGCAGCTCCGCGCTGAGCTTCACCTTTTCGGCAGCCCACGGCACAACCTCGACTGCACCAGAGAGCGAGTTGCGGCGGAAGAGCATATTCGATCCGCCCGAGAGCTCGCGGGCCTTGAGCGTCTTCTTCACACCGTCTAGGGCAACGAGGCACTTGGTGCCGGCAGTGATGTAGAGCCCGGCTTCGAGTACGCAGTCATCGCCGAGCGAGATTCCGAGTCCAGCGTTCGCACCGAGTAGGCATCGCTTGCCGACGGACACAACTTCCTTACCTCCACCGGATAGTGTGCCCATGATGGACGCACCACCGCCGATATCGGAGCCGTCGTCGACGACGACCCCCTGAGAGATACGGCCTTCCACCATGGAGTGTCCAAGCGTGCCTGCGTTGAAGTTGACGAAGCCCTCGTGCATGACTGTGGTGCCCTCTGCGAGGTGGGCGCCCAGGCGCACGCGGTCAGCGTCACCGATGCGAACTCCGGTGGGAGTGACGTAGTCGACCATGCGGGGGAATTTATCGATGGAGTAGACGGTGACAGGCCCGCGGCGTGACAGCTTGGCTCGGGTTACCTCGAAGCCTTCGACAGCACAGGGGCCAAAATTCGTCCACACCACATTGTTGAGCTTGCCGAAGATGCCGTCCAGGTTGATGCTGTTGGGGGTGGCCAGGCGGTGGGACAGCAGATGGAGACGCAGGTAGGCATCGATGGTGTCGACTGGTGCGTCATCGAGTGAAGCGATGGTAGCTGTGACCAGACGGCGGGTGGTGCCACGGTCCGCATCGGCTACGGCCAGATCTGTGAGGTAGGTGAAATTTTCGGGCAGTGCGTCGGCGTCGATGGTTCCGGTCGTGGTGGAGGTTGCCACGCCCTCTTCGATGAGCTTGGGGGCGGGGAACCAGACGTCGAGAACAGTATCGTTGTTAAAAGTGGCAATGCCGGTAGCTTGTGCTCCAAATTTCATGGAAAACAGGCTACCGGCATATCCCTATCTATGAAAAGTGTTCCGCAAATGTGTAGCAAGGAAATGTTCGGATAGGGGTAGCAGGGTGGTTAGGCCCTGCAGCCAGTTGCTAACGGCTAGTTGCTATCGCTGGACTCGAGAGCCTCGCGGGCCGCGGTGCGGCTCTTCTTAGTCAGTGCAGCGAGCACCGCGAGGAACGCAGTGACACACACAACGGCGATAACCTGCTGGCGAGCACCAGAATCGGTGAGCATGCCAACAGCGAGGCCCAGAATCAGGATGACCGCTACCCAGGACAGTGCCGGGTAGGCCCACATGCGAACGGAAAGCTCGTTGTTGGCCTCCATCTGCGGGCGCAGCTTAATCTCAGACAGGGCGATGACCAGCCAGATCACCAGCAAGCAGCCGCCGACAGCGTTCAGTAGGAAGACCAGGACACTCGAGCCGTCGAAGACAACCTGCAGGCCCACGGAGACGAAGGCGAAGACCATCGACATGATGACCGCACGGTTCGGAACTGCGCCTTCATTGGTGTGGGCGAAGAAGCGCGGTGCCTCACCGCGGGTGGACATCGAGTAGACCAGGCGAGAGGTTGCGTAAATCTGAGCGTTGAACGCGGACAGCAGCGCCAGAACGATAATGGCCTCCATGAAGCCAACGGCACCCGGAATGTTCGCCTGCTTCAGAACCTGGGTGAACGGCGACTCAGCTGCGGAGTCAGCGCCGTCAATCTGGGAGTACGGCAACAGCAGGATGATGACGGTCACGCAGCCCAGGTAGAACACAGAGATGCGGAAGATTACCGAGCGGACAGCAGCAGCGATGGAGCGCTGCGGATCTTCAGCCTCAGCAGCGGCAATTGTGACAATCTCGATACCGCCGAAGGCGAAGGCCACGGCCAACAGACCAGCGGCAATGCCGGACACGCCATTCGGGAGGAATCCGGACTCGGCAATATGCGTCGTACCGACGAAGCTGGTGCCTGGCAGCAGACCGAAGAAAAGAAGAACGCCAATGACCAGGAACGCGATAATCACCGCGACCTTGATGAACGCGAACCAGAACTCAAACTCGCCGAAACCGCGCACATTCGCCAAATTCACTACAGCGAAGAAGACAACACAGATCAGGCCTGGAATCCAGCCCGGAATACCGAACCACGCACCCATGATGGCACCGGCACCGGTAATTTCAGCGCCGAGCACCATGATGAGCATGAACCAGTAGAGCCAGCCGAGGACAAAGCCAGCCGAGGAACCAAAGGCCATCTCGGCATAGGTGGAGAAGCTACCCGGTGTCGGGCGGGCAGCGGCCATCTCGCCGAGCATCTGCATGACGAGGACGACAATGAAGCCAGCGATGACATAGGAAACTAGAACACCCGGGCCAGCTGCCTTAATGCCGACGCCCGTACCAAGGAAAAGACCGGCACCGATTGCGGAGCCAAGACCCATCATGGTCAGGTGTCGAACCTGCAGCCCCTTGCCCAGCTGAGCTGTCTCGCCGGAGGTGGAGGTAATTTGCGATTCGGTCATGTCGCAAACATTACCTCGCTGATAACAGGGGCAATAACCGTATTACGGGTTTACCCCCATTCACCGTTTTGGGGTCAACTAATGTGCCTTCACGAGCACCGAAAGTAGGTTATCCGGCCAGCTCATCCGGCACGTCGGCAAGCTGAGCGAAAGCAGCGGCACCTTCGTCATTGCCCGGGCGTTCCGTGCGGCGGACGCACACCGCCGAGTGGTCCGGGTGATGGTAGAAGTGCATGTTGTCGCGGCCCGAAATTTCCCATGCCTGAATACGGCGGTTCTCCGCGGGGACATCGATGGGCGTATCGGGGGCAATGAGGATGCTTCGGTCAATAATGCAGTCATTACCGAGGCTGACGCCGACGGTGCCGGCCGCGATATCGATGTGGCAGCGCTCGCCAACCGTGAGCGGCTTACGCTGACCGGAATCGTCATGAGCGGCAATGATGGAGGCCGACAGTCCCACCTTCGTGTGCGCGCCAATGACGACACCGGAGGATAGACGTCCCTCAATCTTGCATGGGCCCAGAGTACCCGAGTTCAGCGAGACAAATCCCTCGCGCAGTACGGACGTACCCGGTGCCAAGTAAGCGCCCAACCGCACGCGCTCGGCCTCTGCAATGCGCACACCGGCGGGCAGCACATAATCGACCATGCGCGGCATGCGGTCGATGGCGTAGACGTGAATCAGACCGCGGACGCGCAAGTGGGTGCGCAGTTGCTCGAAGTTGTCCGGCAGACATGGCCCCTTGTTGGTCCACGCCACAACATGGAGCAACTCGTAGAGGCCCTTGGTGTTTAGCTGGTGCGGCTTGACCAGGCGGTGGGAGAGCAAATGCAGGCGCAGGTAGGCATCGTGCGGGTCGACAGCAGGCTTGGACAAATCCTCAATGGACGTGCGCACTGCCACCTGCTCCACGCGGCGATCCTCGTCCAAAATCACCTGACGAAGCAACTGTGGGGTCAGATCAGCGGCGCCGAGCCGGTGAGTGCTCGATTCTACGACCTCATCGCTTAACTGAGGTGCGGGAAACCAAGTATCGAGAACTGTACCGTCCATTGCGATATTGGCGATTCCCGTAGCGACAGCACCAGATGTAATCATGATTCTTAATATTAGTATCCCTTTAAGGAATCTTCGCGGAAGGATGAACTATGCCCCTAGCTGGCCTTGAAAGCACACAGAAAATGAAGCAGTGGTTCTTAGTTAGCCTCATCATTGCTGTCAGTGTGCTCGGACTCGGCTTCGTCCTGTCCCTGCCGGTGGTCTTCTATGTCGGATTCGCACTGCTGAGTGCTTGGATTCTCGCCGTAGCCAGCTTCTTTGGTTTCGTTTTGCCGCCGCGAGCAATGCCAATTGGCGCAGTCGGTGTGGCTATCGCCGCAGTGGTTGCGCTCATTGCGCCGAACCGTCTTGTGCTGGTTATCGCAGTTGCCATCGCGGTGGGGCTCGGCGGTGGCATGATTGCCCGCCTTTTGCTGGAGCGCAAGAACCGCGATCAGCAGGCACGCATCGATGCCCTGCCGATGTGGGAGCGCGATGAGCTGGGCGATGTCGCCGAAACGCTTCGTCCTGCTTATCGACGAGACATCGATCCCACCCCAGTGCAGCTGCCACATGCAACGGCCAAGATTGTCGCGGCCGTCTGTAAGCCGCTGGCCGGTTCTACGGTGATTGTCAGCACGAATGAGCTGCGTCCGGTGATTGCGGTCTATGGCTCCCGCGTGGCTGTGGTCTATGGTCCCGGCGCGGGCGTTGTCGAGGAGGATGGCGGAAACGGAGAGGCGACCGATTCTGCGGGGGAGGAGCGGGCGCCGGGGTCGTCGACAAGCGAAACTCCGGAGGCAATCATTGCCCAAACTCTCCCGGAAGGAGCGAAAACCCTGGTCTTTGAGGTGGCTGATGGGCTTAAGCGCCCGGCGGAGGGGAGAATTGGTGTGACCTCCGCCGAACCGCATGAGCTGGCGCTGTTCCTCGGTGGTGGCGCGCCCGCCAATGGGGATGCGATCAATGGTCGTGCGGCGCATATTCATCACAAAATTCTGGTTTCGCTGGCGCACAATGGTTTGTACGCTTAATTGATGTGAAATCGAAGTTAAATCTGCTCCAAGATCCTGTAGACCTCACGGCGGCACTGGTGGACATCGAATCGGTGTCCCACAATGAGACCGCGATTGCGGATGCCGTCGAGGCGGCATTGCGTGAGGTCGCGCAGGCAGATGAGTCGATTGAGGTCCTGCGCATTGACAACAACGTGATTGCGCGGACCCATCGGGGGTTGCCGCAGCGCGTGATTTTGGCAGGACACCTGGATACGGTGCCGACTGCGGACAATGTGCCCTCGACGCGTGGGGTAGACGCGCAGGGGCGAGACACACTGTTTGGGTGTGGAACTGTGGACATGAAAAGCGGTGACGCGGTCTACCTGCATGCTTTTGCGACGCTGGCGGCAAGCCAGGAGTTGCAGCGCGACCTGACACTCATCATGTACGAATGCGAAGAAATCGCCGCGGAGTTCAACGGGTTGCGGCACTTGAGTGAGTCGCATCCGGAGCTCCTGACTGGCGATGTCGCTCTGTTGGGCGAGCCCAGCGGCAATGTCATCGAAGCCGGCTGCCAGGGCTCTATTCGCCTGCGTCTGACCGCGCACGGCACACGTGCACACTCGGCTCGGGCATGGCTCGGCGACAATGCCGTGCACAAGTTAGCACCTGTGCTGTCACGTATTGCCGCCTATGAGCCGCAGACTGTGGATATCGACGGCTTGGCCTACCGCGAAGGGCTCAACGTCGTCTGGCTGGAGGCCGGGGTTGCCACCAATACGCTTCCCGACGAGGCGGTGCTGCGAGTCAACTTCCGATTCGCGCCCAACCGCAGCGCCGATGAGGCCATGGAGCACTTCCGAGAGGTGCTGGGGCTCGACGAGTTCGCGGCCGAGGATCTCACCGTCGATGTCGAGGATGTGAGCCCTGGGGCACTGCCGGGACTGCATGCGGCTGCTGCGAAGGAGTTGGTTGCGGTCGCAGGCGACGTCGTAAAGCCCAAGTTTGGGTGGACCGACGTGGCGCGTTTTTCGGCGCTCGGCATTCCTGCGGTGAACTTTGGCCCTGGTGACCCGGCGTACTGCCACAAGAAAGACGAGCAGATTCCGGTCGAGTGCATTACGGCACTGTGGGAGGACCTGCGGCGGTACTTGACCACCGCGCCGGTGGCTGAGTGAGCTTAGAATCACACCCTGCCCTCGCTGAGCGGGTGCGCGTATGTCATTGCTGGCATACATTGTGAGGTTATGAAACCTGTACGTACTCCGTCCCCAGCTAAGCGCCGTGCACTCCGCGGCCCAATCGCAATCCGACAGGCGGGCGAACCGCAGGCGTCTACGACCGACCGCAGGCTGTTGTCACACAATCCGAACACGGACTGGCTGCACAACGACACCTGGCGTGTGCTGCGCATTCAGTCGGAGTTCGTTGACGGCTTTGGTGCGTTGGCGGAAATCCCGCCGGCGGTGACGGTATATGGTTCGGCACGTCTGCCAGAGGACAGCCCTTACTACCAGTGGGGCTTCGACCTGGGCAAGGCGCTGGCGGAGGCGGGTTACGCGACCATCACTGGTGGCGGCCCGGGCATCATGGAAGCCGCCAACCGCGGCTGCTACGACGCCGACGGCCTGTCCATTGGGTTGGGCATTGAGCTGCCGCACGAGCAGCACTTGAATGACTGGGTCGACCTGGGCATGAACTTCCGCTACTTCTTCGTGCGGAAGACCATGTTCCTGAAGTATTCGCAGGCGTTTATTTGCCTGCCGGGTGGTTTCGGCACGCTCGATGAACTTTTTGAGTCACTGGTGATGGTGCAGACCGAGAAGGTGGAAAATCACCCAATCGTGCTGCTCGGCACTGAGTTCTGGTCGGGGCTGGTTGATTGGATGCGTGAGAAACTAGTGGCCATGGAGCTGATTTCTCCGACTGATATGGACCTTTTCCTGGTCACCGACTCCATTGAAGAAGCGGTCGAGTACATCGAGGCCGCGCACGAAAAGCTGATGGAAGAGTGTGAGCCGACCCCCGACGTTCCCGAAAAGCTCCGCCGAGTCCGTCGCTTCAGCGAGAGGTAAGACGCTGTGTGGAGTTTTTATCAGGACTCCGCGGTGCCGACGGTGATGGCCATCGTCAATCGCACCCCGGATTCCTTCTATGACCGTGGCGCAACGGCTGCGGAGGAGGCCGCGCTTGCTCGCGTGGACGAAGTTGTTGCGGCAGGCGCAGGCATTATTGACATCGGCGGCGTCAAGGCCGGTATCGGTGCAGAAGTAACTGTTGCCGAGGAGATCGAGCGTGTGGTGCCGACCATCGCGAAGGTCCGCGAGCGCTATCCTGACCTGCACATCAGCGTCGACACCTGGCGCGCCGAAGTCGGGGAGGCCGCCATCAAAGCTGGCGCTAACCTCATCAACGACACTTGGGCAGGCCATGACCCGGAGCTGCTGGAAGTCGCGGGCGCCCACGGGATGGGTTACGTTTGCTCGCACACCGGTGGAGCACTGCCACGCACCAATCCGGTTCGCGTGCGTTACGACGACGTCGTGGACGATGTCATCTCAGAAACCGGCAAGCTCGCCCAGAGGGCAGTGGACGCTGGCGTGCCGGAGGACCGCATCCTTATTGATCCCACCCACGACTTTGGCAAGAACACCTACCACGGCCTCGAGCTTCTGCGGCGCTGCAATGAGCTCGTGGCTACAGGCTGGCCGGTGCTCATGGCGCTGTCGAATAAGGACTTCGTCGGTGAGACTTTGGACCGCCCTGTCGAGCAGCGTGTGCCCGGCACCTTGGCTGCGACCGCCCATGCGGCAGCTGCCGGTGTTGCGGTGTTCCGTTCGCATCAGGTGTCCGAAACTCTTGATGTTTGCCGTATGACTCTGGCTATTTCCGGTGATTTTGCGCCACTGCATCCGGTGCGTGGGCTGGTGTAAGGGGCGTAGTTTGAGGCGCTTCACCCATGCCGCTGCGTGAAACAAAGGACTATGATGAAGAGAAGTAGTCGAAAATGCCGACAGGGATTCTAAACCGGGATCTTGAGCCGGGGTCTTAGACCGAGGTCTTGAACCGGGATTGTCAATCTCCTGGCTACCACAGCCGAGCTGGGGTGGCTGGTCGTCTCCTGCATCGACATTGTCTTAGAACGAAGGAGTTCACATGGCAGCAATGAAGCCGCGTACCGGTGATGGTCCGCTGGAGGCAGTTAAAGAGGGCAAGAAGATTGTAATGCGCGTCCCCGCAGATGGTGGTGGGCGCCTGGTGGTGGAACTGTCCCCGGAGGAAGCCAAGGAGCTCGGTGCAGAGCTCGTGGCAGTAGTGGAGTAGCAGAGTAGTAGGGTATCGGGTAGAGGCCGGGTAGTGGCCGGGCCTGTCCGGTTTTGACCCAGCGGCGACCTACACAGGTGGTGTAGGTCGCCTTTTCTTCTTCAGGTGATAACGGCTCGAATGAGGGTTAAGTAGCAAAAAGTGTGTCCGCTCGGCG
>NZ_KV836325.1:0-1587 GCF_001838335.1 Corynebacterium sp. HMSC075F02
TTTTTGGGTGGAACACCTACTGGTTAGATCACTGAAGTGGTGGTCTGCGCGTGCGTGTGATGATTTTAAGCGTTTGTGCTTTCCTTTGGTGTTGGTTGGTTGTTGGTGCGCTGTTGGGTGTCTGGGATGACACATGTTGTTGTTCCTGTTTACAGGTTGCTGCGTGCTGCGGGCAGGCTGCTGTTTGGTGGTTTGTGTGTGGTGTGTGGGTGTTGTGTGAGAACTGGATAGTGGACGCGAGCATCTTGTTTTTCTGTAAGTTCGATTTTGTCAAGCAGTTTTTCTGTTTGTGATTGTTCTTAGTTATTTGTTTGTGTGTTGTGTTGTAAGGGCGCATGGTGGATGCCTTGGCATAGTAGGCCGATGAAGGACGTGAGAGGCTGCGATAGGCCTCGGGGAGCTGCCAACTGAGCGTTGATCCGAGGGTGTCCGAATGGGGAAACCTGGCCGTCGTTGTGGGCGGTCGCCGTTAGATGAATTCATAGTCTAATTGGTGGTTACGCGGGGAAGTGAAACATCTCAGTACCCGTAGGAGTAGAAAATAATTGTGATTCCGTTAGTAGTGGCGAACGAACGTGGATGAGGCTAAACCGCGTGCGTGTGATACCTGGCAGGGTTTGCGTGCGTGGGGTTGTGGGGATGCACTTTGCAGGGTCTGCTAGTCCTGCGTTGTGTTGTGTGGGTGTAGCGGAAGTGGATTGGAATGTCCTGCCGTAGACGGTGAGAGTCCGGTACGTGAAACACCCGTGCGTGCAATTGGTGTGTTGCCCGAGTAGCAGCGGGCTCGTGGAATCTGCTGTGAATCTGCCGGGACCACCCGGTAAGCCTAAATACCTGCTTATGACCGATAGCGGATTAGTACCGTGAGGGAATGGTGAAAAGTACCCCGGGAGGGGAGTGAAATAGTACCTGAAACCATGTGCTTACAATCCGTCAGAGCCCTTTTTTGTGGGGTGATGGCGTGCCTTTTGAAGAATGAGCCTGCGAGTCAGCGGCATGTCGCGAGGTTAACCCGTTTGGTGGGGTAGTCGTAGCGAAAGCGAATACTAACTAGTGTGTTTTTTAGTGGCATGTCCTGGACCCGAAGCGGGGTGATCTACCCATGGCCAGTGTGAAGCAGAGGTAAGACTCTGTGGAGGCGCGAACCCACTTAGGTTGAAAACTGAGGGGATGAGCTGTGGGTAGGGGTGAAAGGCCAATCAAACTCCGTGATAGCTGGTTCTCCCCGAAATGCATTTAGGTGCAGCGTCGTGTGTTTCCTCCTGGAGGTAGAGCTACTGGTTGGTTTAGCGGGACTATCATCTTAGCGACATCAGCCAAACTCCGAATGCCGGTGAGGTCAGAGCACGGCAGTGAGACTGCGGGGGATAAGCTTCGTAGTCGAGAGGGAAACAGCCCAGATCGCCGGCTAAGGCCCCTAAGGGTGTGCTAAGTGGAAAAGGATGTGGGATCGCGAAGACAACCAGGAGGTTGGCTTAGAAGCAGCCATCCTTGAAAGAGTGCGTAATAGCTCACTGGTCGAGTGGTTCTGCGCCGACAATGTAGTGGGGCTCAAGTACACCGCCGAAGCCGCGGCAATCACCTTTT
>NZ_KV836326.1:0-329 GCF_001838335.1 Corynebacterium sp. HMSC075F02
GTGGTGGTTGCCCTGGTTTGGGGTGGTTGTCTTCGTGGGTGTGTGTTGTGTGAGAACTCAATAGTGTGCCGATGTACTAACTAATACTTTTTTGGGAAAGTGCTTGTTTGGTTGTCGTTTGCGCGTGTGTTGCTGGTGGGTGCCGGGGGCCTTTGTTTGTTTTGGGTCCTTTTGTGCTTGCGGGTGATGGATTGCGTGGCGGCGCCTTTGTTTGGGTGCTTTTCGCGTGGTTTTTTCATTTGTGGGAAAGATCATGGTTGTTCTCTTCTTTTTTGGCCTCGTCGGTTCGAAGGGGAGAACGTTTTATTTTTGGATAACGGCCAGGCCGC
>NZ_KV836327.1:0-2389 GCF_001838335.1 Corynebacterium sp. HMSC075F02
CGAAGACAACCACCCCAACCAGGGCAACCACCACATGAGCAGCAGAAGAAGACTCTACCTTCACTGCAAACACAAGTCAAACCGACCGTGAATACAAAGTAAACTCTCCCCCACATCACCACAACAAGCAATCACATCGCCCTGTCGCGCTGACCCCGGATACATTACACACACTTCACACATAAAGCGAACCCCCAGGTCACAATGACTTTCTTGGGTACTTTCGAGCTAATAGAAGACCATAACCCTAGAGTTTCACTTAAAGCTGTTCGGCAATGCGTTCGTTCACCGGCTTCTTACGCACACTCACGAGTTATCTCAGCAAAGTGACAAGTCTCGAGGCCTTCGTCGTAAAGCGAGATGGAGCGAAACCACCCCAATAGAAAGCTCCAGTGAGGAAAAGCTGGGCTAGGGAACTAAAGTCGAACTGTGACTACATCAACGAAGACCGATGCCCGGCCGGTCCATCCGGTCGATGAGTATCCGGGCCATGTGAAATTGCTTGTACTCGGCTTTCAACATGTGCTCGCCGCGTATGCAGGCGCGGTGGCAGTCCCGCTTTTCGTGGGCTGGGCACTTGTGGATGCCGGGCGTATGTCCCCATCCGATATTCCGCACCTAATTGCCGCGGACCTGTTTGTTGCCGGCATCGCCACCATCGTGCAGTCGGTGGGTATTTGGCGATTTGGTGTGCGGTTACCACTGATTCAGGGCTGTACCTTCTCTGCCGCCATTCCGATGGTCACTATCGGATCGCAATACGGCGTGCCCGCAATCTACGGTTCGGTGATTGCATCGGGCATTTTCATGATGCTCTTTGCACCGCTTTTTGCATCGCTTCTACGTCTATTTCCGCCGTTGGTCACTGGCACGGTGCTATTGATTATCGGTACGACGCTTATGCCAGTCGCAGCTGACTGGGTTGGTGGCGGTGCTGAAGTCAAGGACACTCCTGATTTCGGCACGCCCCAAAACTTGGCAGTAGCTGTGTTTGTGTTGGTCTTGATTCTCAGTATTGAGCGTTGGGCACCGGAATGGCTCGCCCGAATCGCCGTTCTAGTGGGCATGATTTCTGGGTTGCTGCTGTGCATTCCATTGGGAATGGTGGATTGGTCTGGGACTAAGGACTCACCAATCTTTGGGCTGACACATCCGTTCTACTTCGGCATGCCTGAGTTTGTCTTCTCGGCTGTATTTGCCATGTGCATTGTCTCGCTTGTGACTATGGTCGAGGCGACTGGAGATGTGCTTGCAATCGGTGAGATTACCGAGACCGAGATTGATAATCGCCGTATTGCCGACACACTGCGTGCCGACGGTGCTGCGACCGTGATCGGCGGTATTTTCAATACCTTCGAATACACGGCGTTTGCCCAGAACATCGGCGTCCTGTCCATCACGGGCGTGCGATCCCGATGGGTTACCGCAGCTGCAGGCGGAATGCTGCTGATTCTGGGACTGATTCCAAAGACGGCCGCTCTCGTTGCTGCTATCCCGGCTCCAGTTTTGGGAGGTGCCGGTATCGCCTTGTTCGGCATGGTCGCAGCATCCGGCGTCCGCACCCTATCCAAGGTTAAGTTCACTGAATCCAACGTGATCGTGGTTGGTATTCCGTTGGCACTGGCATTGCTTCCGGCTGTATCGCCCGAACTATTCTCCGGACTGCCGGCATGGGCACAAACGTTTATGGCCTCAGGAATCTGCGTAGGTTCCGTCGCAGCTATTATCTTGAACCTTTTGTTCAACACCGCCGACCGTGCACCGCACGCAGTTACTCCGAGCGCTCACGACACCTTCCGCGGAGGTATCAACTCTGAAGATAAGGACCACGACGGCTACGGCGACGTCCCGCCCGCTAAGCCAAGCAGTAATAACTAACTTCGGTACTTTGATTAGCGTGGCTGGATAGCTCAATCCCAGACCGCGCTGGCGTAATTAAATACAACACATTCCCGTATGGGCGCAGGCAATACCTCGCCCATACGGGATTTCCTTTTGGCGCGACCTTGGATGGCGCCGCGTTGTCTCGTAGGTAGGGCCTTAAGAATCAGGACGAATTCCAAATAAGCGTATGGATCCCTATTTGGACAGCTTGGCAGTAAAGCCCCATTGAAGCGCGGTATCTGCATGTCGGGATGAGTGGCTGTGGTAAACACAGAAGTGCAATAACTGAATCGGACATGCCAACAAGCTCAGTGCCAGAATTCGAGGAGCCTCCGACCGGTGTACTGCGCATCGGACCCTTCTAAGTACCCGCAATTAAGCCAAATCGGTAGCTACCCCGAGATATAAGCCACGACATTTGTCGATTAAATGTTGTTTACCCGTAGGTACAAAAGTGGGCCGCAGCCCCCAACCCCACACGGGAACTGGCTACCACGACCCACAC
>NZ_KV836328.1:0-318 GCF_001838335.1 Corynebacterium sp. HMSC075F02
AAGTACACCGCCGAAGCCGCGGCAATCACCTTTTTGGTGGTTGGGTAGGGGAGCGTCGCGTGACTGCTGTGAAGCGCTGGGGTAACCCTAGTGTGGAGTGTGCGCGAGTGAGAATGCAGGCATGAGTAGCGAATGAGGAGTGGAAAACTCCTCCGCCGAATGACTAAGGGTTCCTGGGCCAGGTTAATCCTCCCAGGGTGAGTCGGGACCTAAGGCGAGGCCGACAGGCGTAGTCGATGGATAACGGGTTGATATTCCCGTACCCGTGTGTCCGCGCCCATGGTGAATCAGGGATACTAACCCACCTGAACACGCGCC
>NZ_KV836329.1:0-94519 GCF_001838335.1 Corynebacterium sp. HMSC075F02
CTGAAAGTCAGACACACTTTTTGCTACTTAACCCTGAAAAACGGTGATGTGGCCCCAGAATAAAGAAGACCCCTACCGGCGTTTGCACCGGTAGGGGTCTTTTCTTAGTGGCGGGGGCAGGATTCGAACCTACGACCTCTGGGTTATGAGCCCAGCGAGCTACCGAGCTGCTCCACCCCGCGTCAACTGTCCTGGCTTTTACAAGCACTCACAGCGGGCGCTGGTCTCTCTGACCAACGAGAAGTAACTGTAGCACGATGCTCCCAACAAAGACCAATCCCCAGGTCATAGCCGGTTTCGCTACAACCTGGGGAGTCTGCGGACCATAGAAACCTATGATTCTCGGCTAACTACTCGTTGCACGCCTTACTGGCCGTTGGCCTTCTGGTAGTCAGCGGCAGCGCGGTCGAGCTCGGCAAGTGCCTGGCCCTGCGCCGCGTAGTCACCGTTCTTCTGAGCGTCGTTAAGCTTTTGCAGTGCGTCGGAGATACGGCGAGCGGCGTCGTCACGCGCGGCGACATCAACCTTGCGCTCTTCCTTCGGTGCCTCGTCGTCGGACTCAGCGTCAGCGGCATCCTTGTCCTTATCCGCCGACTGCTCCTCAGTCTCTTCCTCACCGCGGACCTTAGTCGCGGCGGAAGCATCGATACCGACCTGACTCAGAGCCTCAGTGACCGTGGCGCCGTAGCCCACCTGACCGCGGTAAGCGACGAGAATACGCAGCAGCTTCGGGAATGCGGTCTCCTGGCCCTTGCGCTGGGTGTAGACCGGTTCGACGTAGAGAATCTCGCCATCGCCGACCGGCAGCGTCAGCAGGTTACCGTTGGTGACCACGTTCGTGCCCTCGAGCAGAGTACGGTCCTGGGCGACCTCATCTGCGGACATCATCGTGTCCTGCGCCTGACGCGGACCCATGGTCTGGGTGTTGGTCGGCAGGGCACGGATGGTGATCTGACCGTACGTCTCCGGATCGGAGGAAGCGCTCATCTGGGCGGCGAGGAACTCGCGCTCCAGACCGCGGAAGGCGGAAATCAGCTGGAAGCTCGGCTTTCCGGTCTTCGGATCGGAAGCGACAACGTAGTACGGCGGCTGGGAGAGGTTCTGCTCTTCCGGCGCGGTCGGATCGGACGGGACGGACCAGAAGGAGTCATTGGCGAAGAAAACGCCCGGATCGCTGACGTGGTACTTGGCCATCAGCTCACGCTGAACCTTAAACAAGTCCTCCGGGTAGCGCAGGTGCTCCTGCAGCTCCTCGGAAATCTCCGACTTTGGCTTCACCACATCCGGGAAGACACCCTCCCAGGCCTTGAGCACCGGATCCTTCTCATCGAACTCGTAGAGCTCAACGGTGCCATCGTAGGCATCGACGGTCGCCTTGACCGAGTTGCGGATGTAGCTGACCTCGCTGTTCGGCAGCGGGCGTGGAGTGCCATCCGGGTTAATGGAATCCTGCGTGGTCTCCTGGAGGCTCATGCGCTGGGAGTACGGCATCTTGGCCAGCGTGGTGTAGCCGTCGACAATCCACTTCATACGGCCATCGACTACAGCCGGGTAGGTCTTGGTGTCAGTAGTCAGCCACGGGGCGACCTTCTGAACACGGTCACGCGGATCGCGGTTGTAGATGATCTTGGAGTCCGGCCCAATGCGGTCGGACAGCAGGATGTTGAGCTCCTGGTAACGGGTGGCGAAAATCATGCGGCTGGCAAGTCCGCCTACGCCAACACCGCCCTCACCGTCGTAGGTGAAGTTACGGCCGTCGGCATCGTACTCATAGTCCTTGCCGTCACCGTTACCGCCAACAATCGCATAGTCGGCATCGCTGTTGGCGATAACCGGGCCGTAGTAGATACGCGGCTGCTTCAGGTTCAGGTTCATGCCGTTCGGGTCCTCGGACTCGAACAGGTCAGCCACGGTGTACAGCGGGTAACCGCCGCGGGCGGAACCGGACTCGGAGGCAACCTCGTCGACCTTATTAGCCGGCGCAGCAACGAAACCATTGCCGTGGGTATAGACCGTGTGACGGTTGATCCAGTCAGTCTGGTTACCCTGCAGCGTCTGCGGGTTCAGTTCACGAGCAGCGACGATGAAGTCACGGGACGCGCCATCGATCTGGTAGCGGTCAATGGCAAGCGGATCGGAGAAACCATAGAAGTTCTTCAGCTGACGCTGCTGCGTGAAGGTACGTGGCAGCACTTCCGGATCCAGGATTCGGATATTGGCCAGAGTAGCGGCATCGCGGGAAATCGAGTCCGCACCTTCCTTCGCGGCTTCCTTATCGCCTTCCTTTTCAGCCGGAACGCCCCAGTCGCGCTCGACCTTCACCTTGTCGTCGGTAAGCCCGTAGTGGTAGCGCGTCGATTCAATATTGCGCGCAATGTATTCGCGTTCCTTGGAAGCGCGGTTCGGGTTAACTGAGAACTGCTCAACTGCCATCGGCCAGGCCACGCCAATCAGACCTGCGGAAACCAACATCAGCACGGTGGCAAACGCCGGGATCGAAAGATTGCGCAGGAAAATGGCCGCGAAGAATGCAGCGGCCACGACGATTGCGATGACCAGCAGCGTAATCTTCGCCGGCAGCAGCGCATTGATATCGGTGTAGGAACCACCGGTGAAGGTCTTCTGCTTGTTATTCAGCAGCTCATAGCGGTCCAGCCAGTAAGACACAGCCTTGAGCAGCATGAAAACACCGGCCCAGCACGCCAACTGCGCACGAGCCGC
This sequence comes from Corynebacterium sp. HMSC075F02, assembly GCF_001838335.1. Classification (NCBI taxonomy): domain Bacteria; kingdom Bacillati; phylum Actinomycetota; class Actinomycetes; order Mycobacteriales; family Corynebacteriaceae; genus Corynebacterium; species Corynebacterium sp. HMSC075F02. The sequence continues at coordinate 2,722 of NZ_KV836329.1, forward strand.
ATTGGAAACGCGGGTCTTCTCCCCTGTAGTCGGGTTACCTGGGCGGATGCCACCAAGGAAGTAATGCGTCACCAGCGACAGCAGGAACGCAATAACTACCAGGACAACCAGCGTCGACACGATGTACGACCACAGCGGCAACTGGAACGCATAGAAGCCCAAGTCCTTGCCGTACTGCGGGTCCGTCTCACCGAAGGACTGTCGGTTTAAGAACAGCTGCACCGTCTGCCATTTGCCCTGCCCCACAAGGCCACCGAGTACGCCGAATACAACAGGCAGCGTGGTGAACATCGACTTCGAACCAGATTCAGCCATCCGTCGGTACACTGCCTGCGGGCTGCGCGGATCCGTCAGCCCGAGGTCGACGGGACGGGAGCGCCACGCCAGCCACATAGATAGAAATGTCAGTGCGCCCGTTATCAGGCCTACGGTGATAAACAGGACGATACGAGTGAGCCACGTGGTGGCGAATACCCCTCGATACCCCACTTCACCGAACCACTGAAAGTCCGTATAAAAATTGACGGCGATTGGAATAACAAAGGTCAGCGCGGCAATCACCAACACGGTAATTGCCAGCCACCCCGGTCGGCCACCCGCCGATCGTCTCGGTCGAGTCTGGTTTAGAGACAACGTCTCTCCTGTTCGAGTTGAGCTTGACTTGCCAGCGAGCTGGTAAGTCGGTCGTACGCTTATCTGTCATCTACTCTAAATAAAGTTCCTAACATTTGACTAAGGATGCTGTTAATACAGCGTTGCCAGGAAAGGGGCGTCGTCAAGCGTCATGAGCGAAAACAGCGGAACCCAGACTCATCTCAGCCAGCAGGCACTCAATCGCGCCGTACGCGAGGCTGTCGAATACGTCCACGCCGAAGGTTGGGACCGCGCCCCGAGTCTCTTCGCCCTCGTCCCCACCGCCGCGCTTGCCGACGTGCTTGCCGACGAGCTGATTGACAGCGCCCCGCTGACTGTCGTTGAGCAGGAACCTCTCCCCGAGGGAATTGAAGGTGGTAGCCCTGAGTTGGCGGACTTTATCGCTCGGACATCGTGGCCGGCAGGTGTCGTTGGTGCCGTGCTGGCGCAGGAGATTATGGTGATTGCCCCGGAGCAGGCGGACAGTTTTGAGGGTGCATCCCTGGACGAGGTACGGGCGCAGGCGGATGGTGAGGCGGCTCGTCAGGCACGTCTTTTCAGTGGTGTTATCAGTGAAGGTCCACACCTAACACTGATTCAGCCGCGCCCCACAGAAGCGGAACTGGATGAGCGTGGCCTCTTTGCCGAAGATGAGATTGAGCTAAAAGATGGTTCTGGGGTAGCCGATGGTGTCATCGCTGCGCTGTATTCCACGTTCGGAAGTAACTCATAACTCCACCTACCAGCGATAAGAGACAAACAAGAGGCGTTGAAAGAGTCGAATATCCATATAACTAGCTGGTTCCGGTTGACATCAGGACTAGAACCTAGTTGTATAACAAAGTGATAAAGGCGCGTCTTTAAGTATCCGCTCAGGGTTCTGTCGGACTTGGTTCTGTCGGACTCGGTTCTTCCAGGGACGGTCTGTGGCGAAGAAATCGCGAGTGTAGCGCGAGTTTTTCCTTCTATAGGTTTTCAACTAAGAGGTTTTTAATTATGAAGAACAACGTTGTTCGCCGTGCAGCAGCCTCGGCAGCTGCAGCTTCTGCGCTGGCAGCCTCCCTCCTGACTGGCGGTGTTGCCAACGCTCTTCCTACTGGTAACTACGTTGCCTTCGGCGATTCCTTCGCTGCTAACCCGGGTCAGTCCGACCCGGCCGTACCGGGCCGTGGTGGCTGCCCGATTTCGGTCTCGAACATCGGCTCTCACGTTGCTCGCGAGACCGGTCTTGAATTGCACGACTACTCCTGCAACGGCACTACCGCTTTCATGCCGACTCAGCCGCAGAAGTCCCTGATGGGCCAGGTTGACAACGCTATCGCTCAGGGCTCCCTCGGCCCGGCCACCCAGCTAGTGACCATCTACGTTGGCGCCAATGACGCAATGCAGGGCGCTGTGCTGCCAATGCCGGTTCAGGATGACCTGTACACCACCAACGTTGTTGCCGCGGTACAGAAAATCAAGGCTGCTAATCCAACTGCTCGCGTCATGCTGATTGGCTACCCAGCTTTCACCTCGAATGACCCGACTCACTACGCTTGCCCGGTCAACGCCGCAGGTTTTGCACCGCACATTCCGGCTGCCGGCATGCACCAGTTTGAGATGGCTCTGCAGAACCGTCAGGAGCGCGCTGCAAATGAGTCCGGCATCGGTTTCGTCAACATGAAGAACGTTGCAAACATTGACGTCGCAATGTGCGGCCCGGACGGTGAGCGTCAAGTCTCGGCAATTCTGGATACTGACGTTGCTTCCTACAACATGACCAACCACCCGACCTTCCACGGTTCGGCAGTTACTGGCACCACCATCGCCAACGTCTACAAGAGCACCTTCTAAGGTTGCCCGACGTCGCTCAGGCGTTTTAGAGTGCAGAACCCTAAAAACCCTCGCCTCGCTTTGAAAAGTGAGGCGAGGGTTTTTGCTGCCTCTTGCCACTGTGGGCGCCGTTTTTACATTTTTGTTTCTGCCGCGTCTGCTTCTGCAATGACCTTAATGCGCTCTCGTCCCCTTCAGCGCGCGAAGGGCGTAGAGAATTGTTGCCAGGTCGATAACTTCCTGCAGCAGCGCAATAATCTTCTGGTACTGCGAATCTGCCGCCGACCTGGAGGCTTGGATCCGAATTGTCTGCGTTCCATTGACGGATGATGGGAAAAGCGACTACACGACATAAAAAATATAAAAAGCAAAATCCCCGGCCATAATGACCGGGGATTTCTATTTGTGGAGCTGCCGAGAATTGAACTCGGGTCCACCGCCAACTCGCCAGGGCTTCTCCGTGCACAGTTCGCACGATCGCCTCTACTCGACCCTTCGGCTCAGGCAAACATGTCCGAATGACGGGCCCAGCCGCAAGTAAGAAGATCCCCGATGAGCCTTACGGCACACCCATCGGGCGAGCCCTTTTAAGTCGATGCCAGGGTCCGGACCAAAGGGCAAGCCCGGTCTGACAGACACGCTAGTCGCTTAATTAGGCAGCGAGAGCGTAGTCGCGCTGAGTGTTCTCGGCGCTTAATCAGTTGCTACGACGCTTAACGGTGGTCTCTAGCCTGCACCGGCACGCTTCCCCTGGCTCACTGTACGGTGTCGAAACCATGTCAGCCCCATACAATGCCTTCGAGCACGGGAAAGTGCGTAGCACTCAAAGGATGTTCAAGAATAACGCTTTACGACGGGAAAAGTCAACAAGCTTCGCCGCAAGGCCCACAGCCCCCCCCCCGAATGTCAACTCCGGGTTGACACTGACGTCAACCAATGGTTGACTGCAGTCATGGATCCATTGACGACAATCCGTCACCGACTGCAAGCAACGAACATTGCCGAACAAGAACTTGAAGATGCCGTGGCGCAGGCTCGCGCAGCGGGCCATTCATGGGCAGAGATTGGAAATGTACTCAATATCTCCCGGCAAGCGGCATTCAAGCGGTTCGGAAGTGTCCAAAACCCCGTTTCAGGAGAATTGATGACTGCCACAAAAACTACACATATCGCCGAGCTCGGCGAAAAATTCCTTCGCCACATCATCAACGGCGAAGAAGCAGAAACCGTAAGCATGATTTCCCCAAAGCTCCGGAAGGATCTCCCCTGGTCCACTATCCACTCTGTCTGGGAAGATGTTCTCACCGAGACTGGGGCGTTCGAATCTTTCGACGACACCCAAGTCACCAGCCTCGGGGGAACCAGGACTAAGGAACCGACCTCGCAGAAACTCCTGTCGAAGATTCTCGGCACAAGTCTCGTCATCACCACCCTCAAACATGAGGCTGGCGAATGGATGGCTCGAGTTGCCTTTGACCGTCACGAAAACGTCATTGGCCTACTCATCCTCCCAGTCGATGCGACTGAGTTCCCCTTCTAAAAAGGGTTTCTTCTAATGAAGACCTCTTTTACCCCTTGATGCCCTTCACACGACGGCCCAGCGCACGAGTAGCTTCGCGCTCCTCCGTGCGGCGCTTGATGTCCTGGCGCTTGTCATAATCCTGCTTACCGCGGGCGAGTGCGAGCTCGACCTTCAAGCGGCCGTCGGTGAAATACAGCTTCAGGGGTACAAGCGTGTTGTTGCCATCGCGGACCTTGCCCCACAGGGTGTCAATCTCCTTGCGGTGCAACAACAGCTTGCGCGAGCGACGCGGTGAGTGATTAGTCCACGAACCGTAGGAGTACTCCGGGATATGCAGCCCGCGGAGCCACACTTCGCCGTCATCGATGGTCGCGAAGGCGTCGTTAAGCGATGCTTTGCCCTCGCGCAGCGCCTTGACCTCAGTGCCCACGAGAACGACACCGCATTCGTAGGTGTCCAGAATGTTGTAGTCATGGCGGGCACGACGATTGGTGGCCACCACCGCGTTGTTGGCGCTGACCTTTTCTTTCTTCGACTTCTTCTTGCCCATAACCTGATTAACTCTAGTCGAAGAAGGTGCACGACAGCTATTCCCTAGCTATTCCCTTAACTTTCCCTTATGCGCCCGCTCGCACCCGACATACATATGCCTCTGGCCTTTTACGTTGTGACGCAACTTACTTTCCCCTAACCTTTTACCAACGTCTAACACAGAGGGATTTATATATATGGGACAGTCAAAAACGTTGGAACCGGACAAAGCGCCACCGAAGCCAAAGGGGTTCCTAGCAACACTGGAACGTATCGGCAACGCACTGCCAAATCCATTTTGGCTATTCGTGATTCTTGCCGGTGTGGTCATCGTTTCTTCGTGGCTCGGTGAGGCTGCGGGTATGCAGGCCAAGGATCCCGCGTCGGGTGACATCATCGAGGTGGAAAGCCTTGCTACCGCAGAGTACCTGCAAAAGATGGTTTCTGAGGTGGTAACGAACTTCACGGACTTCGCACCAGTTGGCCTGATTCTGGTGTGCATGCTCGGTGTCGCAATTGCGGAGTACTCCGGTTACATCGGCTCGGCAATCCGTGCGGCAATTTCCAAGGTGCACTCCCCTGTCCTGCTGACATTCATTGTTGCACTGGCCGGCGTGACTGGTTCGATCGCTTCTGATGCCGTCTACGTGATTCTCATTCCGCTGGGTGCCGCCTCATTCGCCGCAGTTGGTCGTAACCCCATTGTCGGTGCGATGGTCGCCTTTGCCGCCTCGTCAGCCGGGTTCAATTCGTCGCTGGTGCTCAACATCACCGATGTGCTGCTGGCGGGTATCTCCACGCAGGCGGCGCACTTCGTGGATCCGGAATACGTGGTTTCACCTCTGGCCAACTACTTCTTCACCATGGCGTCGTCCATTGTGCTGGCTCTGATTATTACCGCCGTTACTGAACTTTTTATTACCAAGCACGTGGAGAAGACCGTCCACGACGACCACATTGACCACGATGCCGCGGAATTCACCAAACCGGGCGCTTCGGAGGAAGCTGCCGAGGAAAACGCCAAGAAAAAGGAGCAGGACACCGCGTCGAGCAGCTCCAACAGCGGCCGCGATAAGCTCGTTCTAAATCCCTCCGAACGCCATGGCCTCCGCTACGGCAACATCGCCGCTGTCATCTTCCTGGCGCTTTGGTTCGCTGCCCTGTTCATCCCGGGTTCGCCTCTGCGCGGCGAAGGCGACGGCATCTTGAATTCCGTGCTGCTTACCGACGTCGTGGTGTCCATCGCCCTCTTCTTCGCAGTGGTCGGCATTGCGTACGGCATCGGTGCCAAAACCATCACCTCCTCAGCAGACGTGCCCGCCTTCATGGAACGCGGCCTGGGCACACTGACCACAATGATGGTGCTCTTCTTCGCCGTCTCGCAGTTCACGGCCTACTTCAAGTGGTCCAATATCGGCCAGTGGACCGCTATCAAGGGCTCCGAATTCCTGACCAAGGCGGATCTGCCGCCGCTGTTGCTCTTTGCTGCCTTCGTCCTGATGGTGGCTGTTCTCAACCTGCTGATTACCTCGGGCTCCGCACAGTGGGCTCTGATGGCGCCGGTCGTTGTGCCGATGCTGATGTACGTCAACGTCTCTCCAGAGGTCTCCCAGCAGCTATTCCGTATTGGTGACTCCCCGACCAACATCATTACGCCGATGTCGCCGTACTTTGCGCTGGCGCTGACTTTCCTGCAGAAGTACTACAAGCCTGCGGGTGTCGGCACGCTGATGTCGCTGGCTATCCCGTACTCGCTGTGCATGATGGTGGGCTGGTTCCTATTCTTCGTCCTCTGGTATCTCGCGGGCATTCCGCTGGGGCCGGGGGTTCCGGTGCGTTAACTCACAGCCACTAGGAGATTGAGGGATTGGTCGAATTTTTCGCCCAATCCCTCACTTATTTGTGGCACCCGGGCTTAATATTGCGTACGGTCGCCACCACAACGGGCGTCGTAAAGCGAAAACGTACACACATTGAGCACACACTGAGACGCGGATATAACCTATGCCAACAAAGCACCTAAAATTTACGGGATCGACCGGCGAGACTCTGGCTGCATCAATTGATTTGCCGGACGGTCAGCCACGCGCGTGGGCGCTATTTGGTCATTGCTTCACGTGTAATCGGATGGTGCCCGGCGCGTCACGCACCTGCAAGGCGCTGGCGAAGAAGGGCATTGCGGCATTCCGGTTCGACTTCACTGGCCTCGGGCAGTCCACTGGTGATTTCGGTGAGACGACGTTCCAGACCAACATCGATGACCTTAAGGCCGCCTACGAGTTCATGGAGGCAGAATTTGAGGCCCCCTCGCTACTGATTGGGCACTCGCTCGGTGGCGCAGCGGCGCTGAACGCCGGCCACGATATGCCGAAAATCAAGGCGGTAGCGACAATCGGTGCACCCTTCGATCCGGCACACTCGATTGTGCGCATCGCCGGTGACATTTCGACGGTCGATGAGCACGGCACGCAGGTTCTGCAGATTGAAGGTCGTGGCATTCCCATCTCCCGTGAGTTCTTGGAAGTGTTGGCGGACTACAACCCGGAGGTTTATCTCAGCCAGCTGCGCAAGCCACTGCTTATTCTGCACTCCCCGACCGACCAGACTGTTGGTATCGATAGCGCCCAGAAGATTTTCCAGGTCTCTCGCTATCCAAAATCCCTGATGAGCTTGGATCGCGCAGACCACTTGCTCACTCGCGCTAAGTCCGCCGCGCGCGCTGCTGACCTGATTTATGCGTGGGCGGATAGCTATCTTCCGGAGGCTGAATAGCCCTGTTATCATTAGGGGTTATGGACACAACTGAACACTCTGGCCACTCACACGGCCACGGTCATTCACACGGTCATTCACACGGCCATGACCACGCTCATATTGACCCCGCGAATACTCCTGCCCGTCGCCTGCTCGCAGCTGCGGGTCTAACTCTTGTCGTATTTCTCGCCGAGCTCATCGGCGGCTTGGTCTCGGGTTCACTGGCGCTGCTGGCAGATGCCGGCCATATGGTGACGGACTCCGCAGGCCTGCTTATGGCAGTTGCCGGTTTGGCTATCGCCCAGCGCGGAGCCAATCACCGCGCGACGTACGGGTACCGTCGTGTTGAGGTTCTGACTGCTCTCGTCAACGGTCTGACAGTTTTCATCATTGCCGCTGTGATTCTCTGGGGCGCAATCCGGCGATTCGGGTCAGTGGAGCAATCTGAGATTCAAACCACGTCGATGCTCATCATCGCAGTCATCGGCCTGCTCACCAATGTGATTGCGGCGTTTCTGCTCGCCGGCGCTGCCAAGGAAAGCGTCAACGTCCGCGGCGCGTATCTGCACGTGCTTGTCGACGCCGCTGGTTCGGTCGCCGTCATTATCTCCGCTATCGCTATCGCATACACCGGCTGGACTGCCATCGACTCGGTGGTCTCTATCGTGATTGCGCTCTTCATCGTCCCCCGAGCCGCCGTTCTGGTGCGCGACTGTCTCCACGTGTTGCTGGAGTACACCCCGAAGGGCGTCGACACTGAGAGAATCACTGCTGACCTGTCTGACTTGGACGGAGTGGTCGATGTCCACGATCTCCACGTCTGGTCCCTCAACGGCAGCGACCTACTGGCATCTGTCCATCTCGTGCGCTGCGACACGCTCCCCAACGGCGACGAGCACGCATTGCTCGACCGCGCGCAGGCACTGCTTCACGACGTCCACGGGATTGAACACGCCACGGTGCAAATTGAAAGAACCGGGCACGCTGACCACGAGTACCCGGCTCATACCTAAAATGTTCGGCTAGTAGCTGAAGTAAGATGCTAGCCCTCGAGCTGCTCCCCTAGCTCCAGCCACTCCATCTCCAGCTCTGCCTTCTGCTCAACCACCTCCGCAGCACGGCGATCGAGGTCCGCCAGCTTTTGTGTGTCCAAGTTGGCTACATCAGCACTCGCTTCCGCCATCTGCGCATGCAGTTCACTTTCTTGCTGGCTGAGCTTCGCCATCTTCCGCTCCAGAGCACTCATCTTCTTCTGGACAGCATGAGCTTCCGCAGCCGAGAGCTTCGAGGTATCCTCCTCTGAAGCTGCGCCACGGGTCTGCGGACTACCGGCATTTGCTTGAGAGGCACCACCACTAGCGGCCGAGTCAGCCAGCTGTGCGCGGCGCTGGAGGTACTGACCAATCCCACCTGGCAGGTTCGTCAGCTCACCATCGCCGAAAAGGGCCCAGGTCGAGTCCGCAATACGCTCAATCAGGTAGCGGTCGTGCGAGATGACCACCAGCGTGCCCGGCCAATTGTCCAGCAGGTCTTCCAATTCCTGCAGCGTGTCAATATCCAGGTCATTCGTCGGCTCGTCGAGCAGCAGGAAGTTCGGCTCACTCATCAACACGCGTGTGAGTTGCAAGCGGCGACGCTCACCGCCGGAGAGGTCTGCGATTGGGGTGCGCTGCCGCTTCGGGGAAAAACCCAGTCGCTCCGCCAGTTGCGAGGCGCTAATCTGCTTCTTGCCCAGGTCAATGTAGGTCGCCACGTCCTCCACAGCGTCGAGCACACGCATATCCAGCGGCAGATCATCGAGCTCCTGTCGCAGCCAACCCAGACGCACCGTCTTGCCCTCAATCCGCTTGCCATCGCTTAAGGGGTAGTCTCCCGCCAATGCGCGCAACAAAGTCGTCTTACCCGAGCCGTTGACACCGACCAGGCCAATGCGCTCGCCGGGGGCCAGACGCCACGTGACGTCGTTAAGCAATTCCCTACCATCGGGCGTTTCCAGGGACGCATGCTCTAGCTCTACGACCACCTTGCCCTGTCGACGCTGCGAAAACGCCATCAACTCCACGGAATCACGCGGCGCCGGGACATCGGCGATGAGAGCCTCAGCTGCTTCGATGCGGTAGCGAGGCTTCGAGGTGCGGGCCGGCGCACCCCGGCGCAACCACGCGAGTTCCTTACGCGCAAGGTTCTGGCGACGCTGCTCGGCGGCATCGGCTTGGCGCGCACGCTCGGCACGCGCGAACGTCCAGTCGTTGTAACCGCCATCGTAAAAATCGACGGTGCCATCGTGGACTTCCCACGTCTTCGTGGCAACGGTATCCAGGAACCAACGATCGTGCGTGACGACGACCAGGGCTGCCCGGCGCGAAAGAACATGATCGGCCAACCACTGCACACCCTCAATATCGAGGTGGTTCGTTGGCTCATCGAGAATGAGCAGATCCAGATCGCGGACCAGTGCGGCCGCCAAGTTAACGCGACGGCGCTCACCACCGGAGAGATTGGCGACCTTGGTATCCATACCGAGGTCATTGATACCGATGCCATCGAGGACCTCGCGGATGGAAGCGTTACCCGCCCACTCGTGTTCAGCGAGGCCGAGCGGTGCGATGACGCATTCAAACACGGTGGAGTTCGGGTCGAGCTCCGCGCCCTGGGTAACATGCGCCATGGCCATGTCGTTGGCTCGCGAAATACGTCCGGAGTCCGCCGGCTCCACGCCTGCCAAAATCTTCAGCAATGTGGATTTGCCACCACCGTTCAGGCCGACAACACCGATGCGGTCGCCCTCTTGAACACCGAGGCTAACGCCGTCGAGCAGAGTCTTGAGCCCGAAGGACTTAGAAATATTCTCGCAATTAATCAGATTCGCCATGATGAGTATTTATTGTGCCCCATTCGACGTTGCCAAGCACACGCCGGACATACCAGGCCACCGGCAGCTCATCGAACTGCTCTCGGGTTACCCATTTAAACTCCGGATGCTCGCCGCTGAGCTGGACATTCTGCGTGTCGTCGGCCTCGCGCACTAGGAAGGTCACTGTGTGGAAACGGAAGTTCTCCCCGCCCAAATCAGGATTGGAATAATGCGCAAACTCGCTGACCTCCGCTGCGCGCAGACCGGCCTCTTCGCGCAGTTCGCGCACAGCGGCCTCTGACGGTTCTTCCCCGGCATCGAGTTTGCCGCCGGGCAAATCCCATTGGCCACCGAGGAATCCATCGTATTCACGCAGCAGAAGCAGCAGGCGACTACCTCGGAAAACTATGCAGTTGCATACCCAACCGTCGTCGTCAGGCCAGTACTTTGTGCACGCCAAACCGCGTGGTTCGCGCCGGCCGATCTCGGCCCTACTGGGGGTGTCGTCACGGTGCATGGGGAAAGATTGCCTGTCCTTTATTAAAAGCGCTGGTCTCGTGAGACCTCAGCGAGACGAACGAAATCGGCAATTTCAAGCTTCTCTCCTCGCTGCTTGGGGTCAATCCCCGCTGCCATAAGCGCCTCTTCGGCTGCGGCACCAGATCCGTAAATCCCCGATAGGGCCGCCCGGAGGGTCTTGCGGCGTTGCGCAAAAGCAGCGTCGATAAGCGGGAAAAGGCGTGCGCGGAACTGCGGCGAGATTTCCCACGGGGCCTCGGGGGCATCGGCGGTCTTGGAGTTCTCTGGAGCGTCGGAGCGAGCGTAGCAGTCAATGCGAACGAGCCCGGAATCAACCTTGGGGACCGGCCAGAAGACGTGCGGACCAATGGCACCGGCGCGACGCACTGTGCCGTAGTAGGCGGCCTTGACACTGGGGACACCGTAGATCTTGGAGCCCGGCTGAGCCGCCAGCCGGTCAGCGACCTCAGACTGCACCATCACGAGCACGCGACGGATGGTGGGCAGCTCGGCAAGCATGTGCAGGAGCACCGGTACAGAAACGTTGTATGGCAGATTGGCCACCAGCGCATCTGGGGCAGTCTGAAAGTCCTCGCGGCTGACCTTCAGCGCGTCTTTCTCAATGAGCTCAAGTGCGCAGCCCTCGGCGCGCTCAGTGACTGTCTGGGGCAGACGCGCCGCCAGCCGCGAATCGATTTCAACAGCCGCCGCGCGGCCGCAGTGTTCGAGCAGCCCGAGGGTCAGCGAGCCCAAGCCGGGGCCAACCTCAACAGGGTAGGAATCCTCCGGCAAGTCCGCCGCAGCGACAATTCGACGCACGGTGTTGGCGTCGTGGACGAAGTTCTGCCCCAATTTCTTCGTCGGGACAATATCCAACTGCGCCGCCAAGTCGCGTACTTCGACCGGCCCCAAGAAAGAAACTTCTGCTTTAGTCACAGTTAGATACTACGGGGTCAACACAAAAAATAGGCTTAGCTCGTTATGGCTAGACGGAACTAGCTTTAACGAAGCCCCATGGAAGCGGTACAAGCGGGCCATGCGCCCCAACCCTGACCAGCCTGGACACGCTCAGCGACAGCAATCTGCTGCTCGCGGGAAGCCTGCGATGCACGCGGTGCATACTCAGTACCGCCGTAAGCTGCCCAAGTGGAATCGGTGAACTGCAGACCACCGGAGAAACCGTTACCGGTATCGATAGCCCAGTCGCCGCCGGACTCACACTGAGCCAGCTGATCCCACACGCCGTAGCCGGCAGCCGGAGCTGCAATGCGGGACTTAGTGCCCTGGCGAATAGTGGAGATACCCGGAGCCTTTAGCTCCTTTTCTTCCAGGACCTCGCGTCCGAGCTCTTCACCATCGCGAGAGGTGACCTTGACCTGACGCTCTACCTGGCCCGGTTCACCTTCCTGCTCAACGATGCGCTCATCTTCGAACATCGAATCATCTTCAATGATGTTCTCGTGAGCTGGAATCTCCTCAGTCTCGGTGATGGTCTTATCAATCAGACGAGACAGAGCGATGCGCATCCCCTCGGTGACCGGAGCATCCAGACCCGGCTCGACGGTGTCATCTTCACGCAGTTCAATGCCACGCTGAGCCAGCACATCTCCGACGGTCATAGCCGGGACGGTCAGGTCGATGTCCTTGGCATCGTCGTGAAGCACAATATTCTTGGCACGAACGACGTCGAGTTCGACTCCCTTAGCGGAAATCTCGCCCTTTTCGACCTCGACCTTGTCCTTATCGGAGATGAGCCCCTGCTTCTTCAGACCTTCAATCAGCTCATCGGTAGTGATGGCATTGGTCTTGTGCTCCTGCGGCTTGCCATCGACAATCATCGTGACCGGCTTGGCAGAGCGGTAGACCAGCTTGCCGCCGTCCGTGAGGTCGCCCTGACGCTGAACCAGGTCTCCGCCGGTGGTTTCGACACCAGCCTTCTCCAGAATGGCCTTGTCATCCTTGGACCAGGTTGCAATTTGCTCGACCTTGCCGTCAATTTCGACGGTGATGGTGTCGTAGTTGGATGCCGCGACAGTGCCACCCAGAGCAACAGCAGCGACCAGACCGCCAGCAGCGATCTTGGACGAAGTGGAGACTCCGTCGTTAGCACGATTGAGATGACGCTTCTTCGCAGCACTCACGGGGTTCGTCACAGCCTTTCGGAGGATGGGCAGCTATCAGATGAAAGAAATACAGTTTGTAACAGTACGGTAAAGATTCAGTGTTGTCTAAAATAAATCGATAAAAGTGACGGGAAATACAACAAACCGCCCCGGCTGCATTTCCACAGCTCAGGGCGGCAATACGCCGGCACGTGCTTAAATGCCGTACACCCGACGTGCGTTATCCGTCAAAATCTGCGCCATCTCCTCCGCCCCGATTTCTCGGGCCGCAGCCATCGCACGCGCCTGATGACCGATAAAAGTTGACTCATTGCGCGCACCTCGGAACGGCTCCGCGGTCATGTACGGAGCATCGGTTTCCACCAGCAGCTGCTCCGCCGGCGCCTCAGCCACAGCCTGCCGCAGGTAATCATTGCGTTTGAAGGTCACGTTTCCGGTAAAGCTCAGCAGGTAACCGCGCGCAATGGCCTCGCGGGCAACCTCAATGGGCGAGGAGAAGCAGTGCAAAATGACCGTATTGTCATAGCCGTCCAACGCCGCCATCAGATCTTCATCGGCATCGCGGTTATGAATCATCAACGGCTTGCCGACGGTTGCTGCGAGCTCCATATGCCACTGCAACGCAGCCAGCTGTTCGCTCTTCGACGCGCAGCCGTCGAGAGAATCCAGCCAGTACCAATCCAATCCCGTCTCCCCCACTGCCACAACCCTGGGATCGGCAGCCATTTCGGTTAGACGGGCCTTGGCGTCGTCGTCAAGCTCGTGTGCGCGCGTCGGATGGATGGCGGCGGCGGCCCAGACGTTGGGGTGCGCGTGTGCGGCGGTAAAGGCCAGTTCGGTTTCCGGCATTCCATCGCCGACCGTGCAAACTCCGACGACGCCCGCTGCGGCGGCACGGTCCATGAGAGTCGCAATCTCCTCCGGAGTTTGCGCCCCACAGGACGCGAGATGCGTGTGGGCGTCAAACAGCGGAGTGAGATACTCCGCGGGTTCTGCAATCTTGCGTTTGCGCTTTCCCATACCTCTACTGAGCCCCTACTTCACCTGTGCCCACTCGGGGCCGTGCTCAGCCAACTCAGAGTCGAGCTTGGTGAAAATCGGCTTCGGCTTGGCAAGCTGCGTACCCGGCTCAATGTCGAAGCGACGCCAGGCGGCCTTCTGATTGACGTAGTCACCGGTGATGATTGGGTAGCTCCTACCCTCTGCCGGCAGGTCAGCGCCGACCGGTTCGACCGGCATGTCGTCCTGGACTTCCTGGACTTCTGGCATTGCGGCCCAGATCCCCTCGCCGCCCAGGGTCTCGAAGACCTTCTGCGAGCTTTCCGGCAGGTACGGGGTCAGCAGCACATTGGCGTCGCTGACTACCTGCAGTGCTGTCCACAGCACGGTGGCGAGACGCTCGCGCTGGGACTCGTCCTTCGCCAGCTTCCACGGCTCCTGCGCAGCAATGTAGGCGTTGGCCTCTCCGACCAAGTGCATGGCGGCGGTGATACCGGCGCGGAAGCGGGACAGCGCAAGCGCGTCGCCGACCTCGGCGAAGGAACGCTCAGCCAGGTCGAGCAGTTCACGGTCAGCGTCAGTGAGTTCGCCCGGAGTTGGCACCTCACCGAAGTTCTTGAAAGCCATGGACACGGTGCGGTTGACCAGGTTGCCCCAGGAGTTGGCCAGCTCGTTATTCACGCGGCGGACGAACTCATCCCAGGTGAAGTCGGTGTCCTGGTTCTCCGGGCCTGCCATCGCGATGAAGTAGCGCAGCGGATCCGGACCAAACTCCGCCAGGAAGTCCTTCACATAGATGACAACGCCCTTGGAAGAGGAGAACTTCGAGCCCGACATGGTCAGGTACTCCGAGGAGACGACCTCCGTCGGCAGGTTCAACTCACCGAGCTCCCCGACCTCGCCCCCGCGGGAGCCCTCGCCACGGTAGCCCAGCAGCTCAGCCGGCCAAATCTGGGAGTGGAAGGTGATGTTGTCCTTGCCCATGAAATAGTAGGACAGCGCCTCCGGGTCATTCCACCACTTGCGCCACGCTTCCGGGTCACCAATGCGCCAGGCCCACTCGATGGAAGCGGATAGGTAACCGACGACGGCGTCGAACCAAACGTAGAGTTTCTTCGTCCCGTTTTCCGACCAGCCCTCCAGCGGAATCGGCACACCCCAGTCAATATCACGGCTCATTGCACGCGGACGGATGTCCTTCAGGATGTTCAGGGAGAACTTCAGCACGTTCGGGCGCCAGTCCTTGCGCTCCTGCAGCCACTCGGTCAAGGCCTCTGCCAGAGCCGGCAGGTCTAGCAGGAAGTGCTCAGTTTCAACGAACTTCGGGGTCTCGCCGTTGATTTTCGACACCGGATCAATCAGATCGGCCGGGTCAAGCTGGTTACCGCAGTTGTCGCACTGGTCGCCGCGGGCACCGGAAGCGCCACAAATTGGGCAGGTACCTTCGATGTAACGGTCCGGCAGGGTGCGACCGGTCGACGGGGAAATCGCACCCATCGTGGTCTGCTTGACCATATAGCCGTTTTCGTAGAGCCCACGGAAGAGCTCCTGGACAACGGCGTAGTGGTTGCGCGTGGTTGTGCGCGTAAACAGGTCGTAGGAAAGCCCCAGACCCGCGAGGTCCTGCACAATCTGGCGGTTGTAACGGTCGGCCAATTCCTGGACAGAAACGCCTTCCTTCTCCGCCTGCACAAGCAGTGGCGTGCCATGCTCATCAGTACCGGAGACCATCAGCACGTCATTGCCAATCATTCGCTGGTAGCGAGCGAAAACGTCCGAGGGGACACCGAAACCTGCAACATGGCCGATATGTCGCGGACCGTTAGCGTACGGCCACGCAACTGCTGTGAAAATGCGAGACATATCTAACAGGGTAATAGATGACCTACCATCACGATGAACTGTGCCCTCATGAAGTCTTCCAAGAACTGTCCCCTAGCGTCATCGCGCGCTCGCGCAGTCACTACGCTTATGTCCTATGTCCACTCGGTCCACCTCCTCCGACTCGGCCGCTGACTTCACTTCGCGCGCGACCACTGCGCTAGCTCGTCTTATCGCCGCCGGTCATCGCCCCGCCGCACTCGTCGGCTCCTGGTTCGGTTATCGCGCGGTTCTCGCCGCTAACGTCGAGCTCACCGCCTGCGATTCGACAGCGCTTTTCACCAGCCCCGACCCCAATGCGTGGCTATTTGGGTTCCGCCCCTACTCCGGCACCAGCGCGCATGGGATCGCTGCCTGCGTCGCATTGCTTGCCGACGACGGCACGTGGCATTTCGACGGCCCCGGCACCGGTGACCCCTCAAATCCGGATTTCCAAGCCCTTCAGGAGACCATCAAATACTCGCACGAAAACACGCGTGACGACGCGCTCCCCGCGGCCACACCACTGGAGTGGGATCAGGGCGACCGAGAACGCCACCAGCTTGCAATGGAGAACTGTAAGGAAGCAATTGCCGCGGGCGAGGTGTACCAAACCTGCATCTCTACACGCTTTCACGCGGAGCTGAATGCGGGATCGGGCACGAACGTCGATGTGGACAATGCTGCACTAGCCCACGCCGGCGCGTGGTTTTCCTCCCGCGTGGCGCGGTATCAGCCGGCTCGAGCGGCATTCTTGCCCGGCAACCTCGATGCTGGAATTCCAATTCTGGCCTCGCTGAGTCCTGAGGAGTTCCTCATCCGCGCTGGCACAAGCGTGACTGAAACTCCTATCAAAGGCACGATTCCCGCTGACCGGCCCCCGCATGAGCTGTTGCGCAGCGATAAGGATGTCGCCGAGAACATCATGATTGTCGACCTGGTGCGCCACGACCTCGGCCAGGTGGCCAAAACTGGCACTGTGAAGGTCACGGATCTGCTCAGTGTGCGTCCGGCACCGGGCGTGTGGCACCTGTTTTCCACAGTTTCCGCGGAACTTCCCGATCAGCTCAGCCACGCTGAGCTGATCGATGCCTGCTTCCCACCGGCCTCAGTCACCGGTACACCGAAGCTGCGAGCAATTGAGCTTCTGCGCGAGTGGGAACCCGAGCCCCGTGGCGCTCACTGTGGCGCGATTGGTGCGGCCCACGGGGATGCACTTGAGCTCAATGTCGCCATTCGTACCGCTGAGTATGCAAAAGACCCGAACTCGGGGAGAGTTCGGGTCGAAGCTGGCATCGGCGGTGGCATCACCATCGGGTCTACGCCCGAGGGCGAATGGGCCGAGATTGAGGCCAAGGCCGCACCGCTGCTGTTGGAAAGCTAGTTGCGCAATTTACGAGCACGGCGGCGTTCGCGCTGTTCGGCCGCTTCCGCCAAGCGGCGCTCGCGAGCCATGCGCAGGGCAAACTGACGCTGTTCCTTGTCATCGAGGTACATCGGATCGTCGGAAAGCCCCTTAACCAGCGCCACCATCAGCGCCAAGATAACAATGACGAACGGGCTTGCCGCCAAAATGGTGATGTTCTGCAGGTTGGACAGGGCATCGCTGCCGCCGGTGACCAATAGGACAATCGCAATCAGAGCGGTGAAAATACCCCACATAGCAGTGACCGTGCGCGATGCTGTGAGTCGACCGAACTGGCTCATGGTGCCCATCACCGTGGAGGCGGAGTCCGCCGAGGTAATGAAGAAGGTAGCCAGCAGAACCATTGCGATGACGGAAGTAATCGCGCCACCCGGCAGGGATTCCAGCAGGTTGAACAGCTGGCTCTCAGCCGAGCCGTCGCCATAGATGGAAGCACCCTGCTGCTCACGAGTAATGGCGGTGCCGCCAAAGATGGAGAACCATACGGCAGAGACAATCGACGGAACTGCGACGACGGTGAAGACGAACTCACGGATAGTACGGCCGCGAGAAATACGTGCGATGAACATACCGACAAACGGCGACCATGAGATCCACCAGGCCCAGTAGAAAATTGTCCAGGAAGAGAGCCATTCACCGGCGGTGCCGTCAGCGGAAGCACTGGAGCGGGAGGCCATCTCAAAGAAGGAATCCAGGTAGCTGCCAATAGAGGTCGGAATCAGGTTCAGAATCACCACGGTAGGGCCGAGGACCAACACCAGCAGAGCCAGCAGACCTGCGGCAACCATGTTGAAGTTCGAGATGTACTGAATTCCCTTGCCCACGCCCGACAGTGCAGAGACCAAGAAGGCACAGCCCAGAACGAGAATAAGACCAATCCACAAAGGTGCGCCCTTGATGGCGTTGAACCCGTTGATTTCCAAACCGGCGGAAATCTGAAGTACGCCCACACCGAGAGAGGCTGCCGTACCGAAGACGGTGGCAAAAATCGCAAGCGCGTCGATAAGCTTGCCCAACCGCCCCTCAGCGCGACGCGCGCCGATGAGCGGGATGAACGCCGCCGAAATCAGCTGCTTTCGGCCGAGGCGGTAGGTCGAGTAAGCAATTGCGAGACCGACGATGGCGTAGAGCGACCACGGGTGCAGAGTCCAGTGGAACATCGTCGAAGCCATGGCGGTACCGACTTCCTTCGGCTGATGGCCCGGCACGCCATCGCGATAGAAGGTCAGCGGCTCAGCGACACCGTAGAACATCAGACCGATGCCCATACCGGCGGCGAACATCATCGCAATCCAGCTAGGCGTGGAAAACTCTGGTTTCTCGTTGTCCTTGCCCAAGCGGATGTGACCGAACTTGGAAATCGCGATGGACACAATGAAGAAGACAAAGACGGTACTGGCCAAGATAAACAGCCAGCCGATGTTCTCCACGACCCAGTTCAGAGAGCTAGATGCAAACGTCGAGAAACTATCCGGCCACGCCAGGCCCCAGACGATGATTGCCAGAATTGCGACAACGGCGGGGATGGTAACCCCGAGGTTCACGGGAGCGTGAGAATCGTCGGCCCTGACTTCGCCGACGACTGACTCCCCTACTTCTTGTTGTATTTCATGCTCTGGTGGATTCGTCATTCCTCCACCATGTCCACCATTGACCTGGGATTTCAACTCAGGATGTGGATTCTCTCAGGTTTTCCTCATTTCCCGTCTGAATTACAAAACTCCCAATAACAGCGTTTACCCTGTTCACTGGCGTGCGCTGGAACATTTTCTGGCACAAAGTAACAATCGGCTAACGATTTCCCTCACGAGCAGCCAAAACCGCCTGATAGAGATCACGGTGCTTTGTCATTCCAGCCTCTGCCGCAACCTGCTTCGCGGCATCCTTCAGCCGCATGCCATCAGCCACAAGCTCCTCCACGCGGTCAACCAAGTCCTCCGTGGATACCTCCGTCGCCTGCTGCCCCGCGCCCTCAATCACCACCGTAATTTCGCCGCGGACACCTTCCTCCGCCCACGCAGCCAGCTCTCCCAGCGTCGCACGGCGAGTCTCTTCAAAACGCTTGGTCAGCTCACGGCTTACCGACGCGCGCCGCTCCTCACCTAAAATCTCCGCGGCATCCGCCAACGTGGCAGCCAATCGATGCGGCGACTCAAAGAAACAACAGGCTCGCTTCTCTGTCTTCAGTGATTCCAACCAGGCCCGGCGCGCCCCCTGTTTACGAGGTGCAAAGCCATCGAAGCAGAAGTGGCCGACACCCAAGCCGCTGAGAGCCAATGCGGTAGTCACCGCGCTCGGTCCCGGTACGCAGGACACCGGCACACCCGCGTCGTGAGCAGCCGCCACCACAGCCAGGCCAGGATCCGACACCACCGGCATCCCCGCATCGGTCACCACAATGACTTTCTGTCCCGCCTTCGCCGCCTGAATCAGCGACTCAGTGCGGCTCTCTTCGTTGTGATCGAAGTTTGAAACAAACTTCCCCTTGGGGGAAATGCCCAGCGCTGTGGCCAGGTTGCGTGCTCGCCTGGTGTCTTCCGCGGCGATGATATCGGCGTCGATAAGCGCACCGCGCAAGCGGTCGGAGGCATCGGCGATATTGCCCAGCGGCGTTGCCACCAGAGTGATGCCAGGGGCCAGCGTCATTGCCTCGCTAAGAGGCGCGTTCTCGTGCGGTTGGAAGTTCGATGCCGAATGCGTCATGATTCCATAGCTTAAACTGACATTCGTGACCGATGCCGCTTTAACCCCACCACCGGAAACCAAGCGCCGCGCGAAAAAGCGTTTCCTGCGCCCGATTCCCCCGGTGCCCTCGCTGCCGCCACTGCGGCGGTGGGACAAATGGGATACCGCCACTTTTGTGGTTCTCGGAATCGTCGCAGCGCTAACCCGTTTCATCGGGCTTGCTGCCAAGACCGACAATGGCACCCCGCTCTTCGATGAAAAGCACTATGTGCCGCAAGCATGGCAGATTCTGGAGTCCACCCGCGACCCCATCTCGTCTGGCATTGAGGACAATCCCGGCTACGGTCTGATTGTGCATCCGCCAGTGGCCAAGCAGGTCATCGCCGTGGGCGAATGGATCTTCGGTTACTCACCAATGGGCTGGCGGTTTATGTCGGCGGTGTGTGGCACGCTGGTCATACTGCTGCTCATGGACATCGTCCGACGCATCTCTCGCGGCTCGCGGTTGGCAGTGGGTATCGCTGGTCTCTATGCGCTTGCCGACGGAGTGCTGTTTGTCTCCTCCCGGGTCGGCATGCTGGACATGATTCAGACCTTCTTCATCACTGCGGCCGCGTGGGCACTTCTCACCGACCAGGTCGATGCCCGCAAGCGCCTGGAATCCGCCACGGAGCTAGGTAGTTTCGGCCCCTATCTCAGTTATCGCTGGTGGCGACTGCTCGCCGGCATCATGCTGGGGCTTGCCACCGGGGTGAAGTGGTCTGGCCTGTATTACATGGCCGCATTCGGCCTGTGGTCCGTCTTCACGGATTTGGTCTCCCGCAAGAATGCCGGTGCGCACAAACCCGTGCTCGGCGCACTCGCCCGGGATACCGTCCCGGCGTTGCGTGATCTGGTGGTAGTCCCACTGGGCGTTTACTTCTTAAGTTGGCGTTCCTGGTTCGCCGAAGAAACGTCGGTCTATCGCCATGTCTCGCCCGAAGACCGCGATACGGGACTCCCCTGCACCGACTGGCTTCCCGAGGCCCTGCAGAACTACCTGCACTACCAAAACAGCGTGCTGAAGTTCCACGCCGAGCTGACCACCTCTAATGGCCACAAACACCCTTGGGAGTCCAAGCCCTGGGAGTGGCTGGTCAGCTGGCGCCCAATGCTCTACTACTCCACCGAAACCAACTGCAGTGGTGGCCAGGAGTGCAAGGGCTGGATGATGCTCTTTGGCACCCCGCCCATCTGGTGGTTGCTGGTCCCCGTGGTCCTGTGGGCCACATGGCGTTGGCTCGGCCGCCGCGACGGCCGCTACGCGCTGCCAGTCATCGGTTTCCTCGCCTCGTGGCTGCCGTGGGTCATCGGCTACGACCGGCAGATGTACTTTTTCTACGCCACCGCGCTGATTCCATTCGTACTCATCGCCTTTGCTCTGCTTGCCGACGATCTCTCACACTGGCGGCCCCGCGGTAAGCCGGTGGGGTTGGTAATCGTTGGCACGCACGCCGCACTAGTGGTGACCGCGTTTGTGTTCTGGCTGCCGATTTTGACCGGCTACCCGCTGCCTCTCAACCACTTTGAATGGCGGTTCTGGTTGCCGTCTTGGAGCTAGTCCCGCTGTGGTGGCACGCCTGTGACCGGCAACCCCGAGGCGGCCCGCCATGCCTGTGCGATTGCCGTCGGCGTATAGCCACCCAGCCACACAACGGCCAGCGTCAAAGCGGAGACAAACATCAAGGCCAGACCAGCGATCTCTGATGCTCCCTGGGCACCGATGAGAATGTCACGAATACCAAAACCGATGCTGAACGTGGCGACGGCACCGTAGACCGGCGCCATGCCCATGGCAGCACGCGGCCGCCAAGCAGCCCAGAACAATCCCACTGCCAATGCAAGCCGAATTGCCGCGAGTTGAATGGCAAGGCGTGCTCCGAGCTCCATTGGGTCAACGGTGGCAGTGGAACCGTCGATAGGCGCTCCCGTGCTTGTTGCGATTCCTGCACCGTCCTGCGGCTGTGTCGAGGAAAGTCCAAGCGTCATCATGTCGGAGGCATCGACCAGCGTCGCAATCCCCCAGACCGCCCAGCAAAGTCCCAACGCAATGAGCACCCCGCGGGCGGTGCCGGCTATGAGCAGCCATGCGCGCTCACGCCGGCGGCGCTCCGGTTCGATAGAGACCAAAATGCGTTCCGAGAGATCATCCGTGGAAATCTCCGGCATGCCATCGGCAGGCCCAACCGTAAGGGCGCGGTTCAGCCGCACCGCTCGCTCGTACCAAGCTCGGCACTCCTCGCAGGCCCCAAGATGGGCATCGATGACTTCATCGGCAATGTTTGCCTGCTCACCATCGAGGCGAGCTGACAATGCTGCGCGAATCTCCTCGCACTCCACGGGGAATCTCCACCGCCTTTAACTATTAAGGGGGTTGTACCTACTGAGGTCTTACCTGATGAATTGCCTGTCCAAGCTGAAACGGCCGGCTCCGAAAACGAAAATCATCACCAGACCACCGATGAGTGACATCACAAGCTCTGCACCGTTGTCGCGGATAAACAGGCCATTGCCCAGGTGCATCGACCACCAGGCACCAATCATCTCAATGATGAAGACCATCGCCACTGTCGGGGCCAAGAGTCCCAGAATCAACAACGCGCCTCCGACCAGTTCGACTAGAGCGACAACCCAGACCGTCAAGTGCGCCTGCGGGATATTCGCAGCGACAAAGTAACCGGTCGTCTTGTCAATACCGGTGATAAAAATCTTGTCCCAGCCATGGCAGATGAAGATAATTCCGAGTATTAGGCGGAGAATCACGAGCGCGATATCGCGCATTACCGGTCGATCCATGAGGGACATGCTACCCGACGGCACGGTCAAAACACGGTAGCACTGCGGCAGCGAAAGGCCAGCGACTTTAACATGCAAAAAGGCTTCTCCCAACCCCTCGGGAGAAGCCTTCCGCCAAACACACCCGGTGTGTCATGTCTTAGGTAGTGACATCGTAACAGGCCGAGTTTCTAACAAAAAATCGCGCTGACGTGCTCAGACAACTTTAAGGTTGTTCTACGGCTCAGCTCACAGGACTAGCTCACGCGAGCCTGCGGCATTTCGTCGTAATCGTCGTCATCAAAGCGGTAGTCAGCGTAGGCCAGATCTGCGAAATCCGGGTCCTCATCATCAAGCTCGACTACTACCGCGCCGGGACGGCGCAGTCGCTGTGGAATTCCCAGCTCATCATCCTCACGGTTACGTACACCGAGGCGGGCCATCTTCATACGGCGAATTCGGCGAGCCCGCAGTTCCTGCTCTGCACGCACGGTGCGGCGCAGGTTGACCAGATACAGGGTCATCAAGCCGACACCGACCAGTGGAATCCACCAGGTCCAACCACCGGCGAAAGCAGCGATGATGACCGTGACCGCGATGAACGCTGCCAGCCCAGCAACCGAACGGCGGCGGCGGGCAAAGCGAGTCTCAGCGTACTGGGCATCCGAAATCGGATCGAACCCACCACGACCACGGCGCTTCTCAGCGAACGCGTAATCATCTTCGGTCAAGGTGTCATCGACAGCGACTGCGTCATCGTTGGACTCGACACTGTGGTCGCTGTCGTCCTCGACGGTCTCGTCGGGTTCCGCCTGCTCGTCTACGGTGTCTGCTGCCTCTTCAGTCTCAGAGAGAGCCTCAGCGTCCGCGTGCTCAGCGTCAGCCGCGGCACCGGAATCAGCGTCAGATTCAACGGCATCTTCGAACATCAAGTCATCGGCGTCGACAAACTGACGGCGAACGTCAACGCTCACATCGGAAGAGGACTCATCTGCACGAACCACGTCACCTTCGGCGGAGGCAACGGCGGAGTCAGATTCAGCATCCTCGTCATTAACGACAGCCTGCAGCGACTGGTCTGCAGACTCATCATCGGACACGTCCATGTCAGAGCGGTCAGAAGACTCAGCAGTGGCTTCCTCGGTAGCGGAATCATCCGCCTGCGGGGTCTCCTCTTCTGCATCTGCCGCTTCCAGCTCGTAGACGATATCGCCGTCAACGACGGCCGGGTCGGCCGCCTCGTCCACGGTGTCGTCGATAAGCACGTCGCTGACATCGAAGTCATCGTCGACCTGCGCGTCAACGGTTTCGAGAGAATCGTCGACTTCTTCGGCTACGCGCACGTCCGACTCCTTAAAAGACGGACGGCGGCGCGTCGTGGCCAACTCCTCGCCACCACGATGCAGCACGCGGGTCTTACCTAGCGCATCGGAAGTACGACGAATCGGCTTGCGCGTATTGACCACCAGCGGGGCCAGCACAAACAGCCACAGTACAACGATGAGTATCAGCAACAGTGAAGTTGACATATTTTGTGTCTCCTTGCGATTTCGCCCGGGGTTTCGCCGTCTCTCCCCGGCCCAAATACGCCACCCACATGCCCTTCCACAGAGGCATTTGCGAAGGCAGTCAGCGTATCTAGAGCGAATTCGCCCAATAGTAGAGTTGTCATCACCCTATCGGCGTGTGTTACTCAGACTACTCAGGCGCGCCGTTGCGGTGGGTATTTCTCCGCCTCTTCATATTGCGCGCGACCACTCGCCACGATGAGGTCCACTGCACTGTCCTCCCCCACCCGCGCATAGGTCAGATGATCGCGCCACGCGCCATCCATATGGAAGGCTTCCCGCGCCACGCCTTCGTACTCGAACCCACAGTTTTCCAGCACGCGTATCGACGGGACATTGCTGTCCAACACAGTCGCTTCAATTCGGTGGACGCCAACTCTCTTGGCATAATCCGACGCCAACGCCACTGCCGCAGTGGCGACCCCTCCACATGTAAAGCCGCTGCCGACCCAGTAGCCAATCCATGCGTGAGCGACGGGGAAAGGCGTAATACCGCCGAGTGTGAGCATGCCGGCGAACTGGCCGTCTACCTCAATGGTGGAGACAATCATGTCTCCCGCAGCCTCTGAACGACGCCAACTGCGCAGGTTACGGCGGAAAACAGAAGCCCTGTGGGCGTTATCCCAGTCGTCCTCGAGGGTTGGCTCCACGGGGCGCAAAATGGGCTCGTCACGCAGCCGCAGTGCCCGCCATGCAGAGGCATCAGAGCGCTCTGGCACACGCAGGCGGACTCGGCCGCCACTGGTTACTAGACGAGAAGTACGCACAGCAACAATACTCGCGGTAGTGGAGTGAGGTTAGGCCTGGCGCGCCATGAACAGCACGTCAACTACATCTCCCGGACGCACGTGCAGCACGTCTTCCGGAATCACGATGAGGCTGTTGGCTTCCGACATACCGGCCAAAAGGTGGGCTTGCGCACCGCCGGAACCTCCCAGCGGCTGCACCATGTATTCGCCGGTCTCGCGGTCACGCATGAGCTGGCCACGGATGTAGCCACGGCGCTTCTCCGCCGACTCAATCGGGCCGACAGCACGAGCGGTGACAGCGCGGCGGCGGGGATTGCGCTTACCCAACGCCAGCCGAATGAGGGGACGAACCATGACCTCAAAAACGACCAATGCGCCGACCGGATTCGACGGCAGGAGGAACGTTGGAATCTTGTCATCCCCCAGCAGACCAAAGCCCTGGACCGAACCAGGATGCATAGCGATGCGGGAAACATCAACCTCGCCCAATTCAGCGAGCACACGGCGAATCTGCTCACCCGCGGCACCGCCGACAGCCCCTGTGATGACCAAGAGCTCACTGCGAATGAGCTGGCCTTCGATGATTTCTCGGATGCGGCGGGGCTCACCGGTGGCAATACCCACTCGGTGTACCTCGGCCCCGGCATCGCGGCCGGCTGCAGCCAACGCGTAGGAGTTGACGTCGTAGACCTGACCGAGCCCCGGCGTGCGGTCAACATCGACCAACTCATTACCAATGGAAATCACGGACATACGCGGCTTGGGGTGCACCAAAACCTTCGAACGCCCCACCGCTGCCAGCAATCCAACCTGTGACGGCGAAATCACCGAGTCCAAGGACACAGCCACGTCACCCGGCTGCACGTCGTCGCCAACCTTGCGCACAAAGTCACCGGAGTAGACCGGATGGAGAACATTAACTCGACGGCCACCGCGGTCGGTCCAGTTTAGGGGCACGACGGCGTCGGCAAGCGATGGCAGCGGCGCACCAGTTTGTACGCGCACGGCCTGCTTCGGCTGTAGCCGCATTGGATGGTGAGATCCGGCTGTCACCTCACCGACAACAGGCAGCTCGACCTCGCGAAAATCAACATCACTCTGACGCGCATCCGGAGGTAAAGAACCAGATTCGCCGACGATATCGACAGCGCGCACCGCATAACCATCGATTGCTGACTGCACGAATCCCGGTAACGGCTGCTCAGCGATGACATCCTCAGCGCACAGCATGCCGAGGGATTCCGAAATAGCAACGCGCACAGGATCAGGCATCACAGCGTGTGCGGTGATTGCCGCCAACTGTTCTTCCACAGAACGCATGTTTTACCTTCCTCGGCACCAACCCGCGGTGCGCTTTATGGCTATTCAGCTTCTCAGTACAAGCCTCTATAAAAAGGCTTTAAGCCTGTTCATCCTGCGCCAGACGCTGCTGCATGTAGTCGCGCAGCCCCTCGCCGTAGTCCGGATGCCTGAGTCCAAAGTCTACGCAAGCACGAATGAAGCCACCAGGATTTCCCAGGTCATGGCGGAACCCCTTGTGAACGACCACATGAACCGGATGCCCCTCTTGAATCAGCAGCTCAATTGCATCGGTGAGCTGGTATTCGCCGCCCTTACCGCGCGGGATGCGACGCAGCGCATCGAAGATGGCGCGATCGAGCAAGTAACGTCCGACTGCAACGAAGTTGGATGGAGCATCCGCAGGGTCCGGCTTTTCCACCATGCCCTTGACTCGCTTCACATCGTCCCAGGCATCAGCGTCGGCCGCGTCAGCACCGAGCTCACCAGACTCCGCCGGGGTGGCGTCCTCAATATCGAAGACACCGTAGTTGTAGACCTCTTCATGAGGAATTTCCAGCGCACACAGCACCGAACCACCAAAGCGCTCGCGCACTTCCGTCATCCGATCCATCACGCCCACTGGGAGCACGAGATCGTCGGGAAGCATGACAGCAACGCTGTCCTCATCGTCTTCGAGCAGCGGCTCTGCGACCAACACCGCATGCCCCAGGCCCAGCGGTCGATCTTGAACAACGGATTCCACGCGAATGACCTCGGTGGCGCGGCGTACCTTCGCTGCAATTTTGTCCTTGCCACGCTCGGCGAGAGTCTGCTCAAGGTCCGGGCGCGGGTCGAAGTGCCCAAGCACGCCATCCTTACTCGGCGCTGTGACAATAGCCAGGCGTTGCGCACCAGTGGCGGCGGCCTCTTCAGCAATCATCTCGATGCCCGGCGTATCAACTACGGGCAGCAATTCTTTCGGCACTGTCTTGGTGGCAGGCAAGAATCGCGTACCCATGCCCGCGGCAGGAACGATGACAGTTCGAACCGGAGTAGTCATGTCCGAACCAGACTCTTTAGACGATGAGACCATAATGGCAACGATACCTATATAACTTCCATTTGCTCGGAGGCTGACCCCGCTTTTTCAACGCATTAATCAGAAATTTTCTCCTGCGCTGACGACAGAGGTCGCTCCCCTACCTGACAGAGTAGGTTTGCAGGTATGGCTCCGCTTCCCGAAACCACGTCTGATTTCAAAACCCGCACACGGCACGAGGTACTCGCCGCACGCGCCGCCAAGGGGCAGCGTGAGCGCATGCTTGACGACGAAGCACTGGCACAGCAGCTGCAAGAATGGTTATCCAATACCGTCGGCGACCTCGCAAAACCCGTCATTGCCGCTTATATCCCCGCTGGCGACGAACCCGGCGCAAGCGTTTCTAGTTCGACTGGTGGTGAGCCCGGCCAGGGCTTTGTGGAAGCTCTGGCCAACGCGGTTCCCAGAGCACGAATTCTGCTTCCCGTCTGCCCGCCCGGTCCACCACAACCGCTGCACTGGGGTTACTACAACGGCAGCTTCCACAAGGGCCGATTTGGACTCTTGGAACCTGTTTCGGTGGAAGACTCTGCTGGCCCAGCTGAGCTGGGTGTTGCCGACGCCATTATCCTGCCGGCAGTTGCGGCCGACCCCGCAACCGGGATGCGGTTAGGGCGTGGCGCTGGTTACTACGATCGCAGCTTGGTTTTCGCTCGACGCGACGGTGATACGGATGGAGCGAGAGCTGCGGCCATCGCTGTTGCGGTTTTCGACACCGAATTGCGCACGGAGCTTGCCTACGATGAGCACGACATTCCTGTCGATTATGTGATCACGCCAGCGGGGATTTCACAGATTTAATGGAACCGATTCCGGGATTTTCGCGCCTAACTTAATATGAGCCCAAAATATTCGTCCCGGTTTCCGCGTCCATTCCGAAAGCTCCGCCCCACAACTATTCGGCGGATGGTTGCCCTCACTGTTTTCCTATGCGCAGTCGCCCTGGCGGCGGTGGAGTCATTGACACCCCGCAGCGGCCATATTCGGGTAGTGGTTAGCGCCAAATCCATTGCCGCTGGCGCATCGGTGGCAGAACAAGATGTGGCTTTCAAGGACATTCCCCGGGATCTCGTTCCCGGTGGAGCCGTAACGGACATCGCTGCTGTGCGGGGACGTACCCTGGCCACCGGCATGTCACCGGGAGAGATAATTACAGAGCAGCGAATGGTCGGACCGTCACTTGCCAAGTCGCTGACGGGGACGTCGGAAAGCAAAATTATTGCCATCACGTTGGCTGATGCGGGCATCGTGTCCGCTCTTCGCACTGGTGACAGCGTGGATATTGTGTCGACCGCGGATGAGCGCGGGATGGCGGCACCGCTTGCACACGGAGCGAGAGTGGTCAACATCGTCGACGATGAGGTGGTTTTGGTTGCACTGCCCACCGGCGCCGCGGAGGTGGTGGCAGCGACATCGCTAACGTCCCCGCTCACACTGTTACTCGCGGGATAGTGACCAAAATCTCATTGATTACCAGATTTTATGCCCCTGAACAGTGCTTTTTGCAGAAAGTTGACTTGTCCCATAACTTAGCGAAGGGATACAATGGACAGGCAATTCAAAACTACGATGAGAGCTAAGAAGAGTGGCACTGCCAGACATCGCACTGCCCCGTCTCTGAAATCGTAGGGGCCTGCACTGAGCAACGCGATGACTCACAGGTCTCGTTTGGTTTGTTCCGTTTCTACAGAAGGAAATTTCCTATGCTTAAGGGCTTTAAAGAGTTCATCATGCGCGGCAACGTCATCGACCTGGCGGTCGGTGTTGTCATCGGTGCTGCGTTCACCGCAATCGTCACTGCTTTCACCGACAGCCTGCTCGAGCCGCTGCTGAACACCATCGGTGGCGCTGAGGTCACTGGCCTCGGCTTCGAAATCATCAAGGGCAACCCGTCGACCTACCTTGACTTCGCAGCTGTCATCACCGCAGTCATCAACTTCCTGCTGGTCGCAGCGGTTGTCTACTTCGTCATCGTTGCTCCGATGAACAAGTTCAACGAGATGCGTGAGGCTCGTCTGGAGACCTCCGCTGAGCCAGAGGTCACCGAGGCTGACCTGCTGACTGAGATTCGTGACCTGCTGGCAGAGCAGAACGGCAAGCCGAAGACGGAGCTGAACTAGCCTCTAGCTGCTAGTTGCAGGCTTCCGATAAGAAGCGAACTAACGCTTTTACACAGCGCTCATCCCCAATGGGGTGGGCGCTGTTTTATCCAATAGTCCACATCAAAATCACGAGCATCCTCCGGGGATTCATCGTGATAGTGCACTGTGCGCGCGGTTTTCGCACTGCGTGACTGGGCAAAGTTTTTCGCCGGTGCACCTGCGCGGCGGCGCTGCCTACGGCTTCCACTGCGCGGCGCAGCTTGCTCGGGCTGATTGGGCTGCTTAGCGTCGCCCATTCCTAAACGCTCCAGCGGCAGAGATCATCAAGCACATGAGAGACCAGCGGGAGAATTGTCGCCATGCCATCGCGCACTGCAGCGCGAGACTCCGCGAGATTGATAATCACTGTCTGACCGGACACACCGGCCAAACCGCGGGACAGACCGGCATCCAATGCGCCAGCTCCCATACCGGAGTTACGAATAGCCTGCTCGATGCCCTGCAGTCGCACATCGAGAACCTTGCGAGTGGCATCCGGGGTCTTCGCACGAGGCCCAACACCAACACCGCCCACCGTAACGACCAAATCTGCGCCACCGACAACAGCGGTATCTAGGGCCTTCCGGATCTCACGCTTCACTGCACCCGTACTGACCACAGCATCGACCGAGTAGCCGTCTTCTTCCAACAGCTCAACCATGAGCGAAGCCGCACCATCCGGGTTCTCAAAATGGTCGCCCACGAGGACAACAAACGCATTTCGAACCTGGCCGTCGTCGTTGATAAGACGCTCCATCTCAGCGAGGTTGACGTCACTTGGCTCAGTACTCACGGTTTCACTCATCTGCTCTATCTCGCTTTCTCCCACAGCTTTTCACTCGAAGTTTCACTCGAAAACTCTTCTACAGATGGTGAGGTACTAACTCCACCACGCTGCCTATCAATCCTGGGCTTCTACCAAGGTGACATCGACCGTTCGCTCGTTGCCGCCTCGCTCATCTGTAACTGTAAGTGTGACAGAATCCCCAATCCGATGCGACCGAATAGCCGCAATTAGTGCAACGCCGTTGTCAAGTGTGCGGTCATCAACCTTGGTAATCAGGTCACCATCTTTCAGTCCCGCCTTATCAGCTGGGCCGTCTGGCGTTACCTCTCGCACCAGTGCACCACGTGCAATCGGACGCGAATCAATCTGGGCACCAATGACAGGCATCCGCGCCTTACCGGAATCAATCAGGTCTTCCGCTATGCGACGAGCCTGATTAACCGGAATTGCGAAACCAAGGCCAATGCTGCCCGCCTGTTCCGATGCCTCACTGTTAGAGGCAATCACGCTGGGCACACCGATGAGGTTGCCTTCCATATCCACTAGCGCTCCGCCGGAGTTACCCGGATTAATCGCCGCGTCGGTCTGGATTGCATCAATGACCGAGGACTGACCGTCTTCACCAGCGGCGGTCACTGGACGGTTTTTAGCGGAGACAATGCCCTGCGTAACAGTGGAGGTCAGTCCCAGTGGCGAACCAACGGCCACCACTTCCTGGCCAACCTGGACCTGCGAGGAGTTACCCAGAGAGATTGGGCGCAGCCCGTTAACACCTTCAATTCGAATAACGGCAATATCAGTCGCTGCATCCCCTGCAACCAGAGTTGCCGGGTGCGTGGTGCCGTCGGAAAGCAGGACTTCCATATGTGCGTCCGGACCTGCGCCTGCGACGACGTGATTATTCGTCAGCACCAGGCCGTCGGACGACAGAATGGAACCTGAGCCCGACGCCGTGCCCCGCTCCGAGACAGTGGTGATGGAGACGACACTGGGAAGGACCTTCTGCGCGACCTTCTCCACGGACCCCTCAGCTGCTGCTACCTGACGGGTTTCCGCAGGCTTATCCAGCGCGTTGTCCGCGGGAGCCGACGACTGCGAGTTGTGAACTACCCATGCGCCGACACCGCCACCAATACCGGCCGAGCACAGCATCAGGGCAGCGACTGCCAGCGCCCCCATGCCCTTAGCCCCCTGGGCACCCTTGGTCTTCTGCTGATTGGCCGCAACATCCCACTCTGAACCGCCTCCGTAAGCGCCGTTCGGCTGAGACGGGATGGTGTTGTAGTGGGAATTCTCCCAGCCGCGCTCGTCGGCAGAAAACTGGTTTGTCTCACCAGCATTCCCCATGGCACGGTTCTCGCTGAAGTTGTGAGACTGCGAGGAGTAGTGTCCCCGCTCATCTCCTCGCGAGGAATCGTTGAAAGAGTTGCTCATACGTAATACCTTGCACTGTCTGTCTAACAATTGGCTGAGAGCAGTCTGCAGTCTCGCCGAAAATTCCCCGAATGAAACACCGAATCCCCGCCACGCACTTCCTTAAAAGGCTGCGCGCAGCGAGGATTACATCAGCTTTGACGTGGGGTTATGCGTTTCTAGCTAGGCTCTTGAGCGGAATCGGAGTCGTCACCTTTTCCGCTGTGCGGACTGCCCGGCAGCGTTACTCTCATCAAGGCACCGCCATCATCGGACTCATCGGCAGTAATCGTACCCCCGTGGCGGACGATGACCGACTTCACAATGGCCAAGCCCAGGCCGGATCCAGGCATCGACCGCGACTGAATGGAACGGTAGAAACGCTCGAAGACCTTGTCTCGATCTTCCTTCGGGATACCTGGCCCCGAGTCCGCCACCGTGAATTCAGCAACAACCTCGCTGAGCGGCGTCAGACGAACCCGCACGGTGCCATTTTCTGGCGACCACTTTGCAGCATTGTCCATCAAGTTCAAAACTGCGCGACCAAGACCCGCCGAATCCCCGTAGACATACCACGGAGCTGTCTGCACATCGAAAGTAATGTCCGGACGACGACGCTCAACACGCGCCAGCGACGTGGAAATGATTTCGTCGACATCGACATGCTCAATAACCTGTTGCGGGCCATCTTCGCGTGCCAGATCAACCAGGTCACCGACCAGCGTCGACAGCTCTTCCAGCTGTGCGATGACGTCAGCTTCCAGATCCGCGCGATCCTCATCCGAGATTGCCGCTCCCGAACGGGAGGCCATCATCAGCAGTTCAATATTTGTGCGTAACGACGTCAGCGGAGTCTTCAACTCATGACCAGCATCTGCAACCAGCTCCGCCTGCTTAATGCGCGACGCTTGAAGTGCAGCCAACATCTCATTGAAGCTGCGGGTGAAGCGCGCAAGCTCATCGTCGCCCTCCACAGGGATTGGGCGCAGCTCGTCGGTTTCCGTCACCCGCTCCGCAGCAATGCGCAGCCGAGTGACCGGGCGCAGACCCGTTGTTGCCACCGTAATACCTGATCCGATTGCGAAGAGGATTCCGATAGCAGAGATACTCAGCAGCACTGCACTGAGCGCTTTCAAGACCGACTGCGTCGAGCTCAGATCCTGCGAAAGGATCAGCGTCGCACCGTCTTCGGAGCGGACGGCGTATACACGACGGCCGTTGTACTCATCGGTGCGAATCGATTCCTGTCGATTCCCCCGCAACACCGCAAGTTCGGGGCCACCAATAGAGATTGAGCCACCGCCTTTGCCCGCCACACTGCCGTGGGCAAAGTACACCGCGTCCAAATCGGGGTTCAGAATCCTGTTCGAGTCCGCTTCAAAGGAGGGGCCAATGGCAAACTCCGAAGCGTACGGTGACATCAGCAGCTTTTCCGCCTGGCTACGGAGGTTACTGTCCACCTCGCGGTATAGCGCTGCCTGCACAGTAAAAAATGCAGCCAGCGTCATCAGCCCCACCGACATCGCCACAATGAGCGCTGTCAGAATAGTCAGCCGCCAACGCAGCGAAGGGATACGCGAGCTCCGCGGCAGGCCGGGAAGCGATTCCCCTGCCATCGTCTCAGTATTCGCGGACTTCTCTTGCTTACCGACGGTACCTTGCCCCGGATTGACCTCCGTGGCAGAACGCTGATTTGATTGCACGCCACCGCCGGTCGAACGACGACGGCGCAACATCACGGTGCGGTCTCCCGCATCACATAACCGACACCACGAACGGTGTGAATCAGACGCGGCTCTCCCTCTGCCTCAGTCTTACGACGCAGGTAACCAATGTAGACCTCCAGCGCATTGCCGGACGTCGGGAAGTCATAGCCCCAGACATCCTCCAAGATGGCGGTACGGGAGAGTACACGCCGCGGGTTGCTCATCAGCAATTCCAGCAGCGCAAATTCTGTACGAGTGAGGCTAATGCGGCGTTCACCGCGGAAGACCTCACGAGTTTCCGGGTCCAAGGAGAGATCCTCAAACTGCAGAGTTGCGGCATCCTCCATCGCAGGCACTTCCAAAGCAGAACGACGAAGTAGCGAACGGACACGAGCGAGCAGCTCTTCCAATGCGAACGGCTTGGGCAGGTAGTCATCTGCGCCGGCATCAAGACCAGCTACGCGCTCGGAGACCGAATCACGTGCAGTCAACATCATGACCGGCAGATCATCGCCTTCGCTGCGCAGCCGACGGCAAACATCCAGGCCGTCCAGCTTCGGCATCATGACATCCAAAATGGCCAAATCCGGACGATCCTTGGCAATCTTTTCCAAGGCCTCTGCGCCATCCTCGGCGAGCTCGACCGTGTAGCCATTAAAAGTCAACGATCGCCGCAACGCTTCGCGTACCGCTTGATCGTCATCAACTACCAAAATCTTCATACTGCCCATTGTGCCTTGAAAATATAAGGTGAGTGTAAATGTGACACAGATTCTTCGTGAGAGTGCTCCCATAAAACCTGGCCATAGAACTGAAAAACCTCACCCCATCGCCGAGTACAAGCGATGGGGTGAGGTTTAAAAAGCTCTTTATCAACTGTTCCTTACACACTGAACGCGCTCTGGGCGCTCGAAGCGCTCTTCGGTTCAGCGAGGAACGTTGTCAGCATCCTAAAAGATGCGCGTTAGAACTTCTCGACGTCAACCAGGCCGAGCTGAACAGCCTTGGCGATGCGACGAGGAACGTTGTAGACGCGACCGTTTACCTTGACTTCCTGGAGAGCGACGTTGTTGCTCTTCCACTGGGAACGGCGAGCGCGGGTGTTAGCACGCGACATGCGACGCTTTGGTACTGCCATTTTCTTATTCCCCTCCTATTCTTAGTTCTTCTTCGCGCGGCGAATGCGGTTACCGTAACGGCGCTGGAACTTCTCGACGCGACCAGCGGTGTCCATGACACGCTGAGCACCGGTCCAGAACGGGTGCGACTCGCTGGTGACGTCAACGACGATCAGCGGGTACTCGTTACCGTCTTCCCACTCGACAGTGCGGTCGGAGGTGGCGGTGGAACGGGTAAGGAAAGAGTGACCCGTGCCTGCGTCCTTGAAAACCACCGGGTGGTAATCAGGATGGATGTCCTTCTTCATTAATTCTCGTTTCCCTCAGGATTGAACTTCAGGTCGCTTTCCCCCAGCTAAGAGTGAGAGAATCGTGCCTGAGTTGGGTACGAACACGACTTACAATGACACGCACCGGGTCAATATTTCTATAAACCGGCATGTGACACTCGATGGAATATTACAGGCTCGAGCCCGAAAATTAAAAAAGGGCCCTGCACTAACGCCCGTCGACAAGCACGAACTCTATGACGACACTCGAGAGTCGCACCGAGAAAACCACAGTGGAACAGCGATTAGGTTATCCCGCAACTCGTGTGTAAACTGTTCTCTCGCTGTTGTCTAGTTATTCGTTTACGCGCTCAGCGTCGAGTGTCAGTGGGCAGCGCCCCGGAAAAGGCCAGGTG
Source organism: Corynebacterium sp. HMSC075F02 (assembly GCF_001838335.1). NCBI lineage: Bacteria > Bacillati > Actinomycetota > Actinomycetes > Mycobacteriales > Corynebacteriaceae > Corynebacterium > Corynebacterium sp. HMSC075F02. The sequence continues at coordinate 37,804 of NZ_KV836329.1, forward strand.
GATTCCTCGGTTATTCAATAGTCCGGCGTGGCGCACCAGTGATGTCGGCATTGGGCGGCAAGGAAGCAAAGGAATCCCTATGTCGGCGATTTGCCAGGTTACGGGACGCAAGCCGTCTTTCGGCAAGACCGTGTCCCACTCCCACCGGCGCACGTCGCGCCGTTGGAACCCCAACGTGCAGCGTAAGAAGTTCTACCTCGCCTCTGAGGGGCGTCACATCACTCTGAATGTGTCCCCGAAGGGTCTGAAGACCATCGACAAGTACGGTATCGAGGCTGTTGTTGCTCAGATTCGTGCACGTGGGGAGAAGATCTAAAAAATGGCACGTAATGACATTCGTCCAATCATCAAGCTGAAGTCCACTGCGGGCACCGGTTACACCTACGTGACCCGTAAGAACAAGCGCAATACCCCGGACCGTATCACCATTAAGAAGTACGATCCGGTTGTCCGCAAGCACGTCGAATTCCGCGAGGAGCGCTAATTCATGGCTAAGAAGTCCAAGATTGCCAAGAACGAGCAGCGCAAGGAAATCGTCGCTCGTTATGCAGAACGTCGCGCTGAACTGAAGCGCATCATCAAGTCCCCGCACTCCACTGACGAAGAGCGCATGGACGCACAGTACGAGCTGAACCGTCAGCCGCGTGACGCGTCCCCGATTCGCGTCCGCAACCGTGACGCTGCAGATGGTCGCCCGCGCGGCTACCTCCGCAAGTTCGGTCTGTCCCGTGTCCGCGTTCGTGAGATGGCCCACCGTGGCGAACTCCCGGGCGTCCGTAAGTCCAGCTGGTAAGTCGAGGAGCACCAATGAAGCGCAATCACTCTAACAAGAAGGCGCGGATGGAGCAGTCCCGCCGCCCGAAGAAGAACCCGCTCAAGGCCGCAGGCGTTGAGAAGGTTGATTACAAGGACATTAACCTGCTCCGCCAGTTCATCTCTGACCGTGGCAAGATTCGTTCCCGCCGCGTCACCGGTCTGACTCCGCAGCAGCAGCGCCAGGTCGCTACCGCTGTGAAGAACGCCCGCGAGATGGCACTCCTGCCGTTCACCAGCCGCTAAAGATGGCTGGTCGGCGGGAGCCGATCATTCGAATACCCGCCGAAAGGCCTTATTTACGCGCTGGCCGCATGACGATACATGCGATAACAGCGTAAAACGGACTCAGTCCTTCCCCACCAAGGGGATTGGATTGGGTCCGTTTTTTATTGTCTAAAATATGCACTTATGCCCGCTCTCACCGAAATATTCACCGGCTTTGGTTCCGTCGCAGTACTGATCATTGTTGGCTGGTTGTTTGGGCGCAGTGAGATCGTCGATAAGCGGGCATCTTTTACCCTGAATATGGTCGTGTTCTGGATTGCGATGCCGTGCATGCTCGCGCACACGCTCGCGACGGCGGATTCGGCGAGCATCTTCGGTTCGGCGTTTGGCGTCGCGGCACTGTCGGCGCTTGGCACGGCGGCGTTTTACCGGATCTTTGTGGCACCCATGTTCAAACAGCGCGGCGCCGATGCTGTGGTCGGCGCGATGTCGTCGAGTTACAACAACGTCGCTAATCTCGGCGTGCCCATCGCTGTCGCAGTGCTTCACGACGCTACCGCCGTCGTCCCAGCCCTTATCTTTCAGATTGCCTTCTATGCGCCCGCTTCCATGACCGTGCTGGAAATCCTCACTAACCGCGGCCATTTCCGACCGCGCAATGTCATCATGGCACCGCTGAAGAACCCGATCTTTCTGGCGGCGATGGTGGGACTTGCGGTTAATGCGTTTGCTATCAAACTACCTCAGTTCGTAGCGCATCCAGTGGGGCTATTGGGGCAGGCCGCGGTGCCAATGGCACTTTTGGCCTTCGGTATTAGTTTGCATGGCATGCCGTTTATGGAAGCCGGCCGCTCCCCTCGTCGCGCCGTCGTGGTGGCGTCTACGCTGAAGCTTTTCCTGCACCCCGCGCTGGCTCTCCTGTTCGGCCATTTTGTCTTTGGTCTCAGCGGGCATGCGCTGCTGGCAGCTGTGATTATCGCCGGCCTGCCGACAGCCCAGAACGTCTACACCTTCGCCTCCCGTTTCGGCCGGAACCTTGAACAGGCGCGCGATTGTGGCGTGATTACGACAATCGCCTGCTTGCCGACGGTCCTTTTGTTCACCCTGCTGTTGAGTTAGGGGACTCTTCCCGACGGCCTGGAGAGAATCTCGTTACCCTTGGAGGCGTGGAGATTCTGAAGACACTTCTCGAGGCCGACCCGTCCGTGCCTCGTTTGACCTGTTATGACGAAACTACCGGCGGTCGTACTGATCTATCGGCCCAAACTCTGGACAACTGGGCCAGCAAGATCGCCAACATGCTGCACGATGAGTTCGACCTCGTCGCCGGAGACCAAGTATGGATTGACTTGCCGTTGATTTGGCAGTCCGCCTGCATCATCCTGGGCTGCGAGCGTGCTGGCGTCACCGTTAGCGATGAGGAGCCGCTGGTCGTATTCACCACTGTCAGCAACGTCAGCACGTGGGAAGAGAAGTTCCCAGATGCCTACCTCGCAGTGCTTACCGACGATCCCTTTGGCCGCGGTGTCGTGGAATGCGGTGATGATATTCCACCGGGAGTCATTGACTTTGGTCCGGAAGTTCGTTTCCACCCAGACGCATATCTAGGCGCAGGCCCGGACTCCGACCAAACCCCCGTTATTGGGGAAAAGTCGGCTGCAGAACTGCTTTCATCTGCTGGCGATTATGCGGACGAGATGCAGCTCACGCCCGGTTCCCGCGTCGTTTCCGACGGCTGGCTGGTGCCTGATTCTTCACAGGTCACCGCAGATAAATGGGCATGTAATGTGCTGTCGGCTTGGGTTCGTGGAGGTGCTGCCGTCGTCGTGCGCGGTGGCGATAGCGAGCGTGTCACTGCTATTTCTACGGCCGAAAAAGCCCGTGTGATTTAGTCGCAGCTGTCCCGTCGAGAAGCGCTCTAAGTAGTCGCGATAACCTGGAAACCGTGATTACCCGACCATATATTCTTGCGATTCTCGCCCTCATCAACGTCTTGGGCGCACTGGCTGTATGGGATCTGAGCCCATGGTGGTGGATTCTGATGGCCTTCATCCTCTTCCTGGATGTTGTGGCTATCTATGACATGCTTCAGAGGAAGCACTCCATCTTGCGGAACTTCCCGGTCATCGGCCATCTGCGCTACATGGGTGAGACCATTCGCCCTGAGATGCAGCAGTACTTCATCGAACGCAACTTCGACGGCGCTCCATTCGACCGCGATACCCGTACCGTGGTCTACGAGCGTGCGAAGGGGCTGTCCTCGAAGAAGTCATTCGGTACTGAGCGAAAGATTAATGCGCCCGGCTACGAGTACGTCCGCCACTCGATGGCGCCGAGCCAGCACGTCATCGAGGATCCGCGCGTAGATATTGGCGGTCCGGACTGCGCCCAGCCGTACTCAGCGTCTATCTTCAACATCTCAGCCATGAGTTTCGGCTCTCTGTCCCCTAACGCTGTCATGGCAATGAATAAGGGCGCGAAGCTGGGCAACTTCGTACAGGACACCGGCGAGGGCGCTATCAGCCCTTACCATTTGAAGTATGGTGCCGACCTCTATTGGCAGCTGGGTTCCGGTTACTTCGGTGCGCGTACCGAGGATGGCGACTTCGATCCGGAGCTCTTCCGCGAAAAGGCTAAGATTCCGCAGGTCAAGGCAACCTATCTGAAGGTTAGCCAGGGCGCAAAGCCTGGACTCGGCGGCATGCTGCCAGGTCACAAGGTCAATGAGGAAATCGCGGCTACTCGCCACGTACCAGTTGGCAAGGGTGTGATGAGCCCGCCGTACCACCGCGTCTACTCCACCCCGCGTGAACTTGTTCGGTTTATGGGCACCATGCGCGAGCTCAACGGTGGCAAGCCGGTCGGTTTCAAGCTGTGTGTTGGCTCCCAGCTTGAGTTCCTCGCCGTGTGCAAGGCCATGCTGGAAGAGAACATCACCCCGGACTTCATCATCGTCGACGGCGCTGAAGGCGGCACCGGCGCTGCACCGCTGGAATACTCCGACCGCGTTGGCCTGCCGCTTACCGACGGCCTGATTCTCGTCCATAACGCGCTCGTAGGTGCCGGTCTGCGAGATCGCATTAAGCTCGGTGCGTCCGGCAAGGTCATTACTGGCTTCGATATTGTGAAGCGCATGTGCATCGGTGCTGACTTTGTGAACTCGGCTCGCGGCATGATGATGGCCACCGGCTGTATCCAATCTCAGCTATGTCATACAAACACCTGCCCGGTGGGTGTGGCTACCCAGGATCCGAGCCTGTGGAAGGCCCTGGATGTCGACGACAAGGGTCAGCGTGTGGCCAACTATCACAATGCCACGGTCGCGGAAGCAGCTAGCCTATTGGCATCGATGGGCCTGAATAGCTTCTCTGAGCTGGGGCCGTCCCACCTGCTGCGGCGCACCAATGAGCAGGTCGGTGAGACCTACGCGGAGCTCTACAACTGGCTGCAGCCAGGCGAGCTGCTGAGCGGAACTCGCTTCCACAACTGGGCCGAAGCCTGGGAGACCGCCGACCCGGACACGTTCCACTACCCCGCAGTTCATATGCGCGGGTAGTTCGGGGCTGGTTGCGCGCCCTACTCACCCATCAGCTTCTTGCGCAGACGCTCGTCCTTTTCCAGGACCTGATCGCGCATGTTGGCCTGGTAGTTCTCCATCGCCACAATGAGCTCCGGGTAACCGGCCGAGAGAATACGCACAGCCAGCAGGCCAGCGTTCTTAGCGCCGCCCACACCGACGGTTGCCACCGGAACGCCGCCCGGCATCTGAACGATTGACAGCAGGGAATCGACACCCTCCAGGTTCTCCAACGCGCGTGGCACGCCGATAACCGGCAGCGGAGTGGCCGACGCAACCATGCCCGGCAGGTGTGCTGCACCACCGGCGCCAGCGATAATGCAGCGCAGCCCCTTGTCAGCGGCGGACTTTGCGTAGTCAATCATGCGTTCCGGAGTGCGGTGTGCAGAGACCACACCTACCTCAAAGGGAATTCCGAACTCAGCCAAGACCTCCGCTGCGGGCTCCATGGTCGGCCAATCCGAGTCCGACCCCATAATCAGACCGACCAGCGGACCGGTTACGTTGGCCAACTTCGGGCTTGCCACCTGGTTTGCTTCAGCCAATGTTGTCTCCTTGAGATAGCAATCTAATTCTTATACAGCGCCAGCCACCTATGCGGTGTAGCCGTCTGCCCACACGCCATCGACGATGTAGCCAGCAGCGAGGTTGGCAACCCGCCGGGTCTCCGCGATGCCTTCCGGGCTTGCGTCGTAGCCGCACAGGTTGACGTGCCCCAGCTTACGTCCAGGGCGCCAATCCTTCCCGTACCAGTGAATCTTCGCTGATGGGAAACGACGCCATACCTCAGCAAAACGCTGTGAAATAGGTACATCCGAGGCCTCATCGCCACCGAGCGTATTGACCATTACCGTCACCGGCGCAGTCGGGCGAGTGGAACCCAGTGGCATGTCAGCAACTGCACGCAGGTGCTGCTCAAACTGGCTGGTCTCACAGCCGTCCTGCGACCAGTGACCAGTGTTGTGTGGCCGCATGGCCAACTCGTTGACAAAAATCTCCGGATTGCCGTCAGCATCGACGGTTTCGAACAGCTCAACTGCCAGCGCGCCGGTTACTCCCAGCTCGGAAGCGATGGTCACACTGAGCTTTTCGGCCGCTCTCGCAAGGTCGTCGGCAAGCCCTGGCGCCGGGCAGATTGCCTCAACACAGATGCCGTCACGCTGCACGGACTCGAGGACCGGCCAGGCCTTGACCTCGCCCGACGGCGTGCGCGCACACATGGCCGACAACTCACGAACCAGCGCGACCTTCCGCTCGGCCATCAGCGGCACATCTTTGCCCAACAGCTCGTCGACAAGCGTGCGCAGATTCTCGCGGTCCTTCGGGAACCACACGCCGTGACCGTCGTAACCGCCGCGGCGAGCCTTCAGGCAGACGGCACCGTCAACGCGGTCGAAGAATGCTTCGGCATCCTCGGCGGACTCAATTGCAGCGTAGGCAGGTACTGGAGCGCCCAGTTCCTCCAGGCGCTGGCGCATCAGCAGCTTATCCTGCGCGTACAGCAACGCCGACGGCTGAGGCTGAACCGAGTAGCCCATCTCGGTCAGCTTGTTGAGGAATTCGGTGGGAACGTGCTCATGGTCGAAAGTCACGGCCTGCGCACCGGCGACAGCGCGCTCAACATCTTCCCAGACGTGGTAGTCGCCGATGATAACGTCCGCACACACCTGCGCCGCGGAAGCATCCGGCGAACCGGCGAGCAAACGGATGGACTGTCCCAGCTCAATGGCCTCAGTCTGCATCATACGAGCCAGCTGACCGTCACCAATCACCGCCACAACCGGCACGCCATCAGCATGCGCGGGATGCTGCGCAGCAGTTAGCGCTGCAGCGGAATCAGAAGTGGAATTAGTGGAGTTTTCAGGGGTATCCGAAGCAATCACACCCCTGATTGTAGGTTATGACCCAAAAATCTAAGTCAACCGGGAGACCAACTTAGCCACCTTACGAGAGCTGGGAATATCTTCCACAGCCAGCGGCGGGCCGAAACTGCGGGTATGCAGATACAGCACGCCGCCCTTGCGATTGACCGCACGTACCGAACGCAGATCAATCGAGACCACCTGCGGGCGCAGAATGCCACGGCGCAGAATAATTCGCCTATCAGTCAGTACAAACCGCTCCCCCAGCCAATTTAGTACCGGACGAACGACGCGCCAGAGAATAAGCCCCAGCCACACAAAGAGCAGCAGCTGACGCACACCTTGCAGATCTCCCGGAGCAATCGCAGGGCCGTCGATAAAACCAATCAGCAACCAGCAGACGCCCGTGATAACCATGAGTTCCAAGAGCGGCCACACCAGCCGACCAAAAGTTGGATTGGTGTCCAGCAGAATTGCCTCGCGCGTGTCCAACTCATCATCGGGAAAGGCCATACAGCACTACCCCCGCTCCGAATCAGCCTGCGGGGACGCATAGCCGCCGTCAGTGGCACGAACATGGAACACGTCACCGGCCGCAACAAAGTGACTTGTGCCAGCTTCATCGGTGACGATCAATTCGCCGTCGGCACGCACGCCAACCGCCTTGCCCACCAGCACGCGATCCCCCGGCAACTCCACGCGCACGTTCGAACCGATGGTCGCGCACACCGCCTCGTAGTCCCGCAGCAGCTCCGCATCGCCCTTTCGCCACTGCGCTTGACGACGTCCCAGCGCACGCAGCACACCAGCGGAGATGTCGTCGCGGTCGAGGTTTTCCGCTCCCGCCAGGTATAGCGAAATGGCGTGTGGCACCGGCAGCTCATCTTCCTGCAGGGAAACGTTGATGCCGATTCCCGGAATGAGAATTGGCGGTGTCAGCGACGCGGCCTCCACCAGAATTCCGCAGAGCTTACGACCGTCAACCAGGACATCGTTCGGCCACTTCAGGGAAACGCGTTCAGGCGCAAGACCCGCAACTTCCACAACAGCATCGACAACTGCGAGGCCCGCGACTAACGGCAACAGACCCAGTTGCTCGGGTGCGAGCCCTTCCGGGCGCAGCAGCGCGCTGAGTGCAATGGACGCACCCTTCGGGGCCGTCCAACTACGACTCAGTCGACCGCGACCTGCGGTCTGCTCCGAGGCGATAAGCGCACTGAGATCTGCCACCTGCCCCAGTGCCGCCTGTTTCCGAAGATCAGCGTTGGTCGAACCAGTGGTTTCGACAACCTCAATGGAATTCCAGCCCGGCGCGGCTGCGCGCACACGCGTGGCGTCAAGAGGCTTGCGGGAAGCAACAATCCTGGGGTTGGTCATGCACAGCAGTCTAGCGCCATGGCCGGATTCACTGAGTCGTGACCTTTCTCAAGAGCTCTACAGCGTGAGAATCATCACAGCTCGCCTGCTTTACTATTTTCCTTCCCAAACACTACATTCCATAACATGACTATTTCCTCACGTTTGGCGGCGGAGCAACACACCACCGCTTTCCTCAATGAAGACCTTCTACGCCGACGCACTGCTGCACTGACTCCGATGGGGTCGCGGGGCTACGACAAGCTCAAACTGACTGAGCGCATGAATGCCCGCGAGCGCATTGACTACCTGCTGGACGAAGGATCTTTTGTCGAATTTGATGCGCTAGCCCGCCACCGCACTACCGCATTTGGGATGGAAGCCAAACGCCCCGCGACCGACGGAATCATCACCGGCTGGGGAACCATAGACGGCCGTGAGGTCTGCATCTTCTCTCAGGACGGCACAATCTTCGGTGGTGCACTCGGAGAGGTCTACGGCGAAAAGATGGTCAAGATTCAGGAACTTGCCATCACTACCGGCCGCCCCCTTATTGGCATGTACGAAGGTGCCGGCGCCCGCATCCAAGATGGCGCAGTCTCACTGGACTTTATTGCCCAGACGTTCCACCACAACGTTCGCGCCAGCGGCGTCATTCCGCAGATTTCAGTCATTTTTGGCGCCTGCGCGGGCGGAAATGCCTACTCCCCAGCACTGACGGACTTCGTTGTCATGGTGGAGGAAAACTCCCGTATGTTCGTCACCGGCCCTGACGTAATCGAAACAGTCACAGGCGAAAAAATCAGCCAGCACGAGCTCGGCGGCGCCGACACCCATATGGAGATCGCCGGAAACTCCCACTACACCGCCACTAGCGAGCAGGATGGACTCGACTGGGTCTGCGATTTGCTCGACTACCTCCCCAACAACACAACCTCCCCCGCGCCCAGCTGGGATTCCGATGCCAGTGACGAAATCACCGACACCGATCGCACCCTCGACAGTCTCATTCCCGACAGCCCATCCACGCCGTACGACGTGCACGAAGTCATCTACGCGCTTTGCGACGATGCGGAGTTCCTGGAAATCCAGGAAAACCGAGCAGCCAATGTCGTGATTGGCCTTGGCCGTCTCAACGGTCAATCTGTTGGGTTTGTCGCTAATCAGCCCATGGAATTCGCGGGCTGCCTAGATATCGATGCAGCGGAGAAGGCCGCGCGATTCGTCCGAACCTGCGATTGTTTCAACATTCCACTCGTCTTTCTCGTAGACGTACCCGGCTTTCTCCCCGGTTCAAATCAAGAACACCAGGGAATTCTGCGCCGTGGCGCTAAATTGCTCTATGCGTATGCAGAAGCAACCGTTCCTAAAATCACCGTCACCATGCGCAAAGCCTATGGCGGCGCGTATTGCGTGATGGGATCAAAGGGGCTCGGCGCGGATGTAAATCTGGCTTGGCCGACGGCACAGATCGCCGTGATGGGCGCCTCAGGCGCAGTACGCTTCCTCCATCGTGCCGAGATTCGAACCGCCACCGAAGCAGCTCTCGCAGCAGACCCAGCGGCCGATAGATTTGGCACTCCCGAGAGTGTGAAAGAACTCATTGCTGAACTGGAAATGGGATACGAGCAACACATGCTCACGCCTTATCGTGCCGCCGAACGGGGGTTAATTGATGAAGTCATCCTCCCCTCCGAGACACGAACTCGAGTGATAAAAAATCTGCGCCTTCTAACTTCAAAGAAAGTACCGTGGCCTGCGCGCAAGCACGGCAATATTCCACTGTAAGAGCAGGCTTTTTGCTGTACAACGAGCTAGTCATTACCCCTACTTTTGTTAACAGCGATTGCCCCCAACTACCTCCCCCCGTTTTCGAAACGTAAACTAGTTGGTATGACGACTGCCGCAAATACATCAACCGGTGAAACCCCGGATTTGACCACTACTGCTGGAAAGCTGGCCGATCTGCGAGCCCGTCTCGCAGAGACCCAGGCTCCAATGGGCCAGGCCAGCATTGACCGCGTCCACGACAAGGGCAAGATGACCGCTCGTGAGCGCATCGAGTTCCTCTTGGACGAGGGCTCGTTCGTGGAGGTTGACGCTCTCGCACGTCACCGCTCCAAGAACTTCGGCCTCGACGCCAAGCGCCCTGTCACTGACGGTGTTGTGACAGGCTACGGCACCATCGATGGCCGCCAGGTCTGTGTCTTCTCGCAGGACGGCGCCATCTTCGGTGGCGCGCTCGGTGAAGTCTACGGTGAAAAGATTGTCAAGATCATGGATTTGGCCATCAAGACCGGTGTCCCAATTATCGGCATCAACGAGGGTGCTGGTGCCCGCATCCAAGAGGGCGTTGTTTCCCTCGGCCTCTACTCCCAGATTTTCTTCCGAAACACCCAGGCTTCTGGTGTTATCCCACAGATCTCCCTGATCATGGGCGCCTGCGCTGGTGGCCACGTCTACTCCCCGGCTCTGACCGACTTCATTGTCATGGTCGATGGCACTTCCAAGATGTTCATCACCGGCCCGGACGTTATTAAGACCGTCACTGGCGAAGAGGTCACACAGGAAGAGCTGGGTGGCGCTGGTACTCACATGAGCACCTCCGGTACTTCGCACTACACCGCCGCTGATGACGAAGACGCTCTGACTTTCGTTCAGGAATTAGTCAGCTACCTGCCGTCCAACAACCGCGCTGAGGCTCCTCGCATGGAGGCTGAGCCGTTCGAGGGCTCCATCGCTGACAACATCACTGAGACTGACCTCGAGCTCGACACGCTGATTCCGGACTCCCCAAACCAGCCGTACGACATCAAGGACGTCATCACCCGTCTGGTCGACGACGAGGACTTCCTGGAAATTCAGGAGGACTACGCACAGAACGTGGTCATCGGCTTCGGTCGCGTGGAGGGTCGCTCGGTCGGTTTCGTCGCCAACCAGCCGATTCAGTTCGCTGGCTGCCTCGACATCAAGGCATCCGAGAAGGCGGCTCGCTTCGTCCGCACCTGTGACGCCTTCAACATTCCGATCATCATGCTGGTTGACGTTCCAGGCTTCCTGCCGGGCACCAACCAAGAGTTCGACGGCATCATCCGCCGTGGCGCCAAGCTGCTGTACGCATATGCTGAGGCCACCGTCCCGAAGATTACCGTCATCACCCGTAAGGCCTACGGCGGAGCTTACTGTGTGATGGGCTCCAAGGACATGGGCGCTGACATCAACCTGGCATGGCCGACCGCTCAGATTGCGGTCATGGGTGCTTCCGGCGCTGTCGGCTTCATCTACCGCAAGGAGCTCAAGGCTGCTGCGGCCGAGGGCAAGGATGTCGTCGCACTGCAGAAGGAGTACGAGGCAGAGTACGAGGCCACCCTGGTCAACCCGTACATGGCTGCTGAGCGCGGCTTCATCGACGCCGTTATCCCGCCGAGCGAGACCCGCGGCCAGATCATCGAGGGTCTGCGTCTACTGGATCGCAAGGTTGTTAACGTACCCGCCAAGAAGCATGGGAACATTCCGCTGTGACCGATTCCAAAAACACCCCAGCAACCGAAGACAAGGACGCCGCTACAGCCCCGGCTGCACCGTTCATGTCCGTCCTCAAGGGCAACCCGTCTGACGCTGAAACTGCCACGCTCGCGCTTTTGTTCGCAGGTATGGCAGCAGCCGGCGGCGCCCCAGAGGACCGCGGCCCGCGCAACAACTGGGGTCGGCTGGAAGAGGGTTTCCACCAGCCGCACCAGCACGTACCGGGCACGTTCCGCAACGTCCATTTCTACTAGTACAGCTACCGCTTAGCGCGTAGTCGTTACCGCACGCTAGCTGCGTCGATTCGCTAGCACAAAGCGCCACCATCGGGTTTTCCGATGGTGGCGCTTTGGTTTTTGTTACTGCCTTAGCCTTGACCACTGCTTATTACTAGCGTTGTTCACCCAGCGACTCGCCATCAAACTCGTCATCGAGCTCCCGGTCCAGCCGACGCTGATCACGGTTGCGAGCTACCGGCCACACCACCTTGAACAGGAAATACACAAACGCCAGACCGATGGCAGCACCCACCACAGCGCCGGCAATGAATCCCCACGATTCCGATAGTGCCCCACCAGCGCTTGCCTCAGAGAGCAATTGCACTCTGATAAAACCAATCAGCCACAGCCCAATGACGGCTACGAGTGCTGCAATCTCGCCTTTTGTAAGACCATTAATCTTCGGCATTGGCACTTGACGTCGCAACCACCGCTGCGAAAACAGGAGTCCAACCAGCGGCATCAAGATGATTGCCACTGTCACGCCCACCATCTTTGGCTCTGGAATGAGCCAAATCAGTACCGTTGCAAGCACGTAGTTAGCCCACATCATCATTGTGAACCCGTACGTGTAGGACTTATGCAGCAACATCTGCTGATACTCATCGTCCACCGTGGCGCTGTTGCGTTCAATTACGACATCCGCATAGGACATTGTCAGTATCCTTCCTCACCAAAAATTTCTTCGACTGTTTTTCCCAGGACCTTGCAGATACGCAACGCCAAATACACCGAAGGCGAGTAATTTCCCCGCTCGATATTTGCAATGGTTTGCCGCGAGACCTCCACCTGCGCGGCTAAATCCGCTTGGCTCAGCTCCAACCAGCGTCGGTATCTCCTGACCTGGTTCGAACGTTCTTCCCCACTCATCTGTGTACTTTCTTTAACTTGATGTCCACTTTACTTTACATCACTAGAAGGCAGCTGCCATCTAAAAAAATCTGCCTGTTCTTACAATCGGGCCAACCCCACGCATGTTTGCCACAAAAATTAGGCTTTACGATTCCGCCCTCACTAAAATCACTAACTATGAGCAGCCCCCGAATCGTCTTGGCTTCCACTTCCCCTTCGCGACTGCACATTCTCCGCTCTGCAGGCATCGAGCCCATCACAGTAGCGCCCAACGTCGACGAGGATGCCGTAATCACAGCCCTTCCGGACGCATCGCCGGTACGCATCGTCGAGGAACTCGCGCAGGCCAAGGCACACGCTGCCTCTCCGGCCTACCCCAATGACATTGTCATTGGCGGGGATTCAATGCTGCTTCTCGACGGGCAGTTGCAGGGCAAGCCCCACACGGAAGAAAAGACCATTGAGCGCTGGCATCAACAGAGTGGCCGGACGGCTGAGCTGATTACTGGTCACTGTGTCGTGACACCAAAGGGCGAGCACCTTGAGGTGGCGATTACTTCCCTCGATTTCGCTGAAGTCCCAGAAGAGGACATCCGTGCCTACGCTGCGACGGGCGAGCCGCTGAAGTGCGCTGGCGCGTTTACTTTGGAGGCTCTAGGCGGCTGGTTTGTCGATGGCATCAATGGCGACTCATCCAGTGTGATCGGACTGTCGCTACCTGTCGTGCGCCGAGCTCTGTATCGCTACGGCTATTCGGTCTCCCAGTTCTGGAATCGGTAGGCATCGCAAGAACCGTCGAAAAGCAAAAACCGCACCAATTTGGTGCGGTTTTCCTAGCTGTTGAGACTACTTGTTAGCAGCCTCAACGCGCTTGATGGCCTCCTGAGCAACAAGCTCCTGGATACCCATATCCAGCTCGGAGGTGAAGCCAACACAGGAGCAGTTGATCTCGCCGAGAACGTAGGTGTCCTCGCCGTTCTCGCCGTCTGCCAGCATGAAATCAGCGGTCCAGATCAGCGGGATATTGTCGCCACCGAGGTTCTCGGCAATGACCGGGCGAGCCTCAGCAAACATGTCGATGAGGTCCTGCCACTCTTCCGGCTTGTTGTAGGTGTACTTCGCGCCAGAGAACAAGGTTGCGGAGAAAGCGTCGCCGCCCTCGGCCGGCTTCTTGTGAACCACGAAGACCGGGTGCGGGCCGACCAGCAGAATGCGAATTTCGCCTTCGGTGATGCGCGGCATGAAGCGCATGTCCACAAGCATGCCGTTATCGCCGATGATGTACTGGTCGCAGAAATCCATGAACTCGCCGAGCTCACGAGTCTCAGTGTGATTGTCCACGGCCTCGGTGCACTTCAGCTTGGTGTTTAGCGGCAGCGGGGTGCCCGGCTCAACGTTCTTAGCAACCTCTTCGTCAGCGATGCGCACGCGCCAGATGCCGGATCCGGTGGAGCCACGGTTCTGCTTAAGGACGCGCTCGCCGTAGGACAGGGAGGTCGGGAAAGTGCTGTGGAATGCCTCGACGTCGTAGTAAGCAGCGGTGTCAGACGGAACCAGGTCAGTATCCTTGAGCTTGACCAGTGCGTCCTTTGCGCCGTAGGCCATCATCTCGCCCGGGGTGGACATACCAACCAAACCAGCGACCGAGAGACTGGTCAGAAGCTCGAAGTAGCCCCTCTCACCACCCGGGATGTTGCCCGGGTTTACGCGGGAGATGTAGCCGTCGAAGTTCTGGGAGACGTAGTCGTACAGGTCGTCCTTCCACTCCGGTCGGTAGTAGACGACCTCAGCGGACCAACCGGCTTCGCGGATAGCGTTGACGATTGGCATGGTGTCCTTGCGGTGTCCGTCGAAGTACTTGTCCGAGCCGCCCTCGATCTCGAATACAACAATGTTCTTGTGCACAGGCACTCCTTTTAAGAAAATACATGGACTTCCGGCACTCAATTGTCTCCGTAACGCAGCGAATACCCAGGCAGATAGCCCATTTCAGCCCATTTTCCAGTGATACGAATCAACACAGTTTTTGCGCTAACTCTCAGCTAAATTTTAGGGCACTACCTGGACTCCAAGCGCGCTGAAAACACTGCTTTTACCCCCAACTGTGAGGCGTATCCCAGGGTGGCCGCGGACGCAATTGTTGCCGTCGGAAAGCGCTCACACTGGGGACTATTCCGCCGTTCGCCACGCGACCCGTAAACTAGATATGCAATTGACGATAAACGTCAGAAAGTCCCACCCACCCAACTTGCGCCAAGGGAGTATCCGATGGCTGTTCCGCACGACCCGCACCCCCAGTTCCAGCAGTACGCCCACCCTGAGCGCCTCGTCTCTAGCTCCTGGCTTGCTGCCCGACTGGGCTCTCCCGGTCTGCGCGTTGTTGAATCCGACGAGGACTCACTGCTTTACGACATTGGACATATTCCGGGCGCGGTTCGCATCGACTGGCATCACGACCTCAACGATCCTGTGCGCCGCGACTATATCGACGCCGAAGGCTTTGCCGAGCTCATGCGCGAGAAGGGTATCTCGCGCGATGACACCGTCGTAATCTACGGCGACAAGTCCAACTGGTGGGCCGCCTACACACTCTGGGTTTTCGAGCTTTTTGGGCATCCCGACGTGCGCCTGCTTAACGGTGGCCGCGATGCCTGGATGACTGAAGAACGAGACACGAGCTTCGAGGTCCCCAATTACCCACGCACTGACTACCCTGTCGTCGAGCGCGACGACAAGACACTGCGCGCCTACTTCAGCGATACACGTGAGCTCATTGGAAAGGCTCCGATTATCGACGTGCGCACTCCGGAGGAGTATGCCGGTGCACGAACCCACATGGTCGATTACCCACAGGAAGGCGTCCTGCGTGGTGGCCACATTCCAACCGCGGTAAACATTCCATGGAATCAGTCCGTTCACCCGAACTCGCGTTTCCGCGATCGCGAAGAGCTCGAGCAGATTTACGCGCACGTCCAATTTGAAGATGAGGCGATTGTCTACTGCCGCATCGGCGAGCGCTCCGCGCACACCTGGTTTGTACTGCACCACCTGCTCGGCCACGAGAATGTTCGCAACTACGACGGCTCGTGGGTTGAGTGGGGCAATATGATTGGCATGCCCATTGCCCACGGTTCGGAGCCGGGAAGCCTGTAGGCGATCGACGCAACCGGTGGGCGCTTCCCCCACCGTTTTTCCAGCGTCAGCGGCTGACGCTACACCGGAGATTTAGTTTCCCCCTGCCGCCCCCAATCAAGGGGGCGGCTCTTGCACTCTTGGGTGATAATTTTAACCACAAACCTAGGTTTTTGGGCGGAAAATAGCCACTTCAGCTGCCCCCATGACCACTTGAACGCTGCTCAAGACCACAATCCCTACCCCCTTATGTAGCGAGCAAAAAGAGGTTGCTTACCGCACCTGTGACACAATGGAGACATTGGGTCACACGCTGTTAGCTACCGCGTGGTGAACCGCATTGCGGTTCACCACTCAGTTAACTGCAGTGCTGCTTGTGATTCCTACAAATGACTGTCGCAACCTTGCCCCGAGGGCCAATTCTCGGGGTGCCCACGAAAAATGGAGGATTTCGTGTCCGAGCAGACCACTGAAAAAATCACGAAGGTTCTCGTCGCCAACCGTGGCGAGATTGCCGTTCGCGTTATTCGCGCTGCGAAGGACGCCGGCATTCCTTCCGTCGCCGTTTACGCTGAGCCGGATGCGGACGCTCCTTTCGTGACCATGGCGGATGAGGCTTTTGCTCTCGGTGGCACCACTTCCGCTGAGTCCTACCTAGTTTTCGACAAGATTCTGGACGCCGCAAAGAAGTCCGGCGCTAATGCCATCCACCCGGGATACGGCTTCCTGTCGGAGAACGGCGACTTCGCTGAGGCTGTTGAGAACGCTGGCCTGATCTGGATTGGCCCGTCACCAGAGTCCATCCGCGCCCTGGGCGACAAGGTCACCGCTCGTCACATCGCGCTGAAGGCTGACGCTCCAATGGCTCCAGGCACCAAGGAGCCAGTTAAGGATGCAGACGAGGTCGTCGCGTTCGCTAAGGAGCACGGTCTGCCAATCGCCATTAAGGCCGCTTTCGGTGGCGGTGGCCGCGGCATGAAGGTCGCACACAAGATGGAAGAGGTCGCCGACCTCTACGAGTCCGCTACCCGTGAGGCCGTTGCGGCCTTCGGTCGCGGTGAGTGCTTCGTAGAGCGCTACCTGGACAAGGCACGCCACGTCGAGTGCCAGGTTCTCGCTGATAAGCACGGCAACGTCGTTGTCGCCTCCACCCGTGACTGCTCGCTACAGCGTCGTTTCCAGAAGCTCGTCGAGGAAGCACCCGCTCCGTTCCTGACCCCAGAGCAGGATGAGCGCCTGCGCCAGTCCGCTAAGGACATCTGCCGCGAGGCTGGCTACTACGGTGCGGGCACCGTTGAGTACCTGGTTGGCGCTGACGGTCTGATTAACTTCCTCGAGGTCAACACTCGTCTACAGGTGGAGCACCCGGTCACCGAGGAAATTACCGGCCTCGATCTGGTCCGCGAGCAGTTCCGCATTGCTGAAGGCAAGGAACTGTCCATCAAGGAAGACCCGGAGATGCGCGGTCACGCTTTCGAGTTCCGCATCAACGGCGAGGACGCCGGCAGCAACTTCATGCCGGCTCCGGGCACCATCACCAAGTACGTCGAACCGTCCGGCCCGGGTGTCCGCATGGACACCGGCATCAAGGAGGGCGACGTCATCGGCGGCCAGTTCGACTCCATGCTGGCCAAGCTGATTGTTTGGGGCGAGACCCGCGAAGAGGCCCTACGCCGCTCCGCTCGTGCTCTGTCCGAGTACCAGGTTGAGGGCCTGGCAACGGTCATTCCGTTCCACCGCCACATTGTGGAGAACCCGGCGTTTGTCGGCGATGGCGAGAAGTTTGACGTCTACACCAAGTGGATTGAAGAGGAATGGGACAACCCGATTGCTCCGTACGACGGTGACTCCGACGCTGACACCGACACCGTTCCGGCTCAGAAGGTTGTCGTCGAGATCGACGGTCGCCGCGTCGAGGTAGCCCTGCCGGGCGACCTGGCTCTGGGCGGCGGCAACGCTGGTGCCAAGAAGAAGAGCAAGAAGAAGCGCGCTGGCGGTTCCAAGAAGGCCGCTTCCGGTGACGCTGTGGTTGCTCCGATGCAGGGCACCGTCATCAAGGTCAACGTCGAAGAGGGCCAGGAAGTCTCCGAGGGTGACACCGTGGTTGTCCTTGAGGCCATGAAGATGGAAAACCCAGTCAAGGCTCACAAGGACGGCGTTGTCACGGGTCTGGCTACCGAGGCTGGCTCAGGTGTCGGCAAGGGCGATGTCCTGATGGAACTGAAGTAGTTCTAAAGCTCTAAGCGGGGCTGGTTGCGATGGGATTCGCAGCCAGCCCCGCTTGATTCTTTTCAGCCCCTCCCCCGGCGCCCTTAAACACTGTTCAGGACGTCTAGAGTGGACGGTATGGAACCCATGGAAGTAAATGCCGGCCGCTTCTACTGCCGTCCGCTGCGCCACGATTCCCGCGTCGATGACGCCCCGGTCGCAACCCAATTACTCACAGAATTGGCCCCTGACTCCGTCGCCGAGTTCCTTCGGAACTCCACCACCGAGTGGGAAAACGACACCGCCTACCGCTTTGCGGTTGCTGAGCAGACGAACGTCGAGATGCTCGCACTAGCAACCGTCGAGGTCATCAATGCCGACCACGTCAGCATCACCGTCCGTCCCGCAGGCGATCCCGCACGCGTGTTGCCTAACGACGATCAGGTCCTCACCAAGGTAACCGTCGCCGACGGCGTCGAAGCCGCCGAAAAAGCCCTCCACCGATGGGCAGAGGGCTTCTTGGGCAAGAAAGTCAGCTAGCCGAACTGGCACCGCTGCGACTGCTCAGTCCTAGGCGCCGGAACGCAGCAGGTAGATATCCATAATCCAACCGTGCTCCGCACGGAGCTTCTTTTTCAGCTCCGCAATCTCTTCGCCGACGTCGCCAACGCGACCACGGCGGAGCGTCTCCAGCTCCGTTCCCAGGAATGCACCCCAGAGAATCTCTTCCTCCGGGTCCGCGTGCTCGAGCCAGGCTGCACCGCCATCGAGCATCACCACCGCATCCATGCCAGGCGCACGCTCCCCCAGGCGCCGACCAGTGGTAATCAATACCGGCTTACCAATCTGGTTCAGGCACTCTCCATGCGCTGCGGTCAGCGCGGAAATCGCCGTCACACTGGGGATAACTCGCGAGCGCACGTCCAGCCCAAGGTCGCGGACGCGCTGCAAAATCCGCAATGTTGAGTCGTACAAGGAGGGGTCCCCCCAGACCAAGAACGCACCGCGGCGCTTGCCCTCTCGTCCGAGGTGAGCGACGAAGGCGTCGGCAAGCAGCTCTGCACGGCGCTGATGCCAGTCACGGACGACTGCGCCGTAGTTATCGGGCGTGCGGTCACGTGGCGGGTCGGGAACGGTAACGAGTTCGACATGCGGCGCATGCTTATCGACGATCGCCTGTCGCGCAGCCAACAAGTCCGCTTTGGCATCACCCTTGTCGAGAGCAAAAACTACGTCGACATCAGCAAGAGCGCCGATAGCCTCGAGCGTAAGGTGGCTCGGACTACCGGCGCCGATTCCGATGACGTCTACATCGACATATCCGCTGTATACAGGGCTCTCGGCCTGAGTGCGGGCGGCGTCGTTTCGACTAGTGATTGGTCGGATCTCCCTCGTAACCGAACTGTTCAGCCATCTCATCTGGAGACAGGCCAGCCATCGAACCCTGGAGGTTAGCCGAAGCGGCCTGCTTCAAGTAAATCTCGCAAGCGTTGGCCATGTACTTGGAGTCGTACACGTTCATCTCCAGAATCGGAGTCAAAGAGCCATCATCTTCCATGCGCGAAACCAAAAGGTGCGGCTTGTCCGAGTCCGTGGTCATGGAGCACTTAATCTTGACACCGTTGACATCCGTGAAAGTTGGCTTAATCATATTGTCATCCTCCTCCAAAACAGCGACCGGAAAATAAGTAGCGCTGTTGCGACCGCAAGCGCAAGAAAGTCGCTCGTTATAAACCATGTTAGCCAGATTCCGGGCGGCACCGCCGAGCACAAAAGCACATGGGGGTAATAGCGAGCTTCCTGCATGTTTGCGTGTCAGGTCGAGGACCCAATTGCCACTAGAGCTCGCAGATGCGTTAAAGTGATGAAGTAATTTTCCGGCCGCCGAGAATGTGTTTTCACGGCTGTTTTACCCGGAAGATGATTGCCCTAGTAGCTCAGTGGATAGAGCACGGCTCTCCTAAAGCCGGTGTCGGAGGTTCGATTCCTCTCTGGGGCACAAATACCCTCGTGACCTTTTACATATAGGGCGCGAGGGTTCTTTGTTTTTCTCACGACCGGCCACTACGCCCCCTCCTGAGAACGCATCACCCAGCAATTTCCAGAAACACTTGTGTTAGGCTTACCTAATCACGTGGCGTGTAGACTTCCGCCAGTACAAAACAGCCCAAGACTTGTTGAAGGACAGTGACAACTATGGCTGGCCTAGCTAAAGCAGCAGCACCGAAGCGTAAGCCCCGTAAGGCACACGAGGCAACAGTTACTGGACGTCGCCAGATTTCCCCAGACCTTGTTCGTTTGAGCATGAACTCGCCTGCATTTGTGGGCAAGGAGCTGGAGTTTACCGACCATTACATCAAATTATTGTTTGTGCCAGAGGACGCTGATTACTCCTGGCCGTTCGATATTGCGAAAATTCGCGCCGAACAGCCGCGAGACAAACTGCCAATCACCCGCACATACACTCTGATTAATGTGGACTCCGAAACCGGCGACTTTGACGTCGACTTCGTCACCCACGGCGATTCCGGCCTGGCTGGACCGTGGGCACGCGTAGCCGAAATCGGAGACAAGCGTGGCTTCTTAGGGCCAGGAGGCGCATGGGGACCTGCAGCAGAATATGAACACTTTGTACTCGCCGGAGACGAGTCCGCAGCGCCAGCTATCAGCGCCGGACTGAAGCACCTCCCAGCAGGCACGACCGCAACCGCATACATCGAAATCGAGTCCGAAGATCGGAAGTTTGAGCTCCCAACCCGAGAGGGTGTGGAAGTCCATTGGGTCCTCCGCAACGGCGCAACCCACGGCACAGAGCTATCCCGCGCAGTGCGCGAGGCGGGCATTCCAGAAGGTAAGAAAACTAGCTGGTTCATCCACGGTGTCGCCGAGATGATCAAGGAATTGCGCCGCTTCCTCTTCGTCGAATCTGAGATCCCGAAGAAAGACGTTTCCATTTCTGGCTACTGGCGTATCGGTATGACCGAAGACCAGTGGCAGTCTTCTAAACGAGAATTCAACGCTGAGGTTGAGGCCGAGGAGGAAAGAGCCAGGGCCTGACGCTTGCTCGAACGTTAGCGCTCGCTACGCCTTTCAACAACGACGCGTTTTCCTGCCAACCAGTCGAATGGGTGCCAGCGGCAAACAGCAACCCAAATCATCAGGACACCAAAAAACAGTTCAACGTTTGGCTCAAAACCCGTAGGCAAGAAAATCAGCGACAATAGGTAACAATTACGTACCGCTGCCCGCCAACCTCTGTGCCAAGAATCGTCTCCTGATTCGAGCTCCGATGTTCCCTCTGGCTGAGCGACTTCGAACGGAGTTGCCCCAGAGTCTGCTTTCCGCGCTGGAACAACGTGTAGCAAAAATGCGCTTTTACCAAACGTCTGTTCACCGCGAGCCTCTGCAACCACGCGCACAAAGAAAAAGACAGCTGGGAATATGACACCATACAAAATCCTGAACTCTGGCGGACTCGGCAGCGCCCAGTTCGCCATGGCTGCTTCCCACGCAAGTTTGCCAAGTGCCACAATGATGGCAACAAAGATTCCTACAAGGAACGAATCCAGTATCCACGCGCCACTGCGCCGAGCGAACAAATCCGCATTACTCTTTACGGGGAATCGATTCGGGGTGCGCCGATACATGGGACACACGCTATCAAAACCACTTATGACTTCACAGACGAATTGCCTTTCCCTACCACACCCGTTCTGCCACGATTAGAAGCATCCAGTATGCAAATCGAAAAGTCGACTGTATAGTTGCCGGTTGAATCAACCTATCTATTGGGTGTCAGCAACTACCTTGCCAATAACTCGGCAAGTTCCCCTATAGCTGGCACCCCCAGTGGTTTTTCAGGAGTCCCTACCCAGAAAGCCGAGAATTAAACCACGCGACGCAGGCCCGAGAAGCCCAGAAAGTGAGATGGATGTGAATACGCGAACTCAGCTGTCAGCCGTACAGCACCCTAAACTCACTGCCGTCCGGCGCAAGAACCGCCGGCAGCTGGCGCTGGCCTGCTGCTTCCTCACCTTCGCAGCCACGGCCACCAGCTGTGCCAACAACGAAAGCGAGGAGGTTGCCGCGACGCAAACCTCGTCGTCAAGCTCGCTTACTACGGCGTCGTCGACAAGCTCGCCGACGACGACGGGACCAAAGGTTCGAGAAGGCGGTACGCCGCGCATCGGGCAGCTGTGCCCGAACCAGACCGGCGAAATACGAATGAGCGCCAACGGCCAGAATCTTGAATGCGCACAAGTCGGCGAGCAGGAGGTGTGGACGGTGCTGCAGCAAACCCCCGCGAACCCGACATCGCAGCAAATGTGGATCTCCACTACTTCGACGACCTCTGAGCCACAGCCTCAGGAACCTGAGCCGACGACTCCGAGCGAGAGCACAACGGAGACTAGTGAGACGGAGAGCTCGACGACCTCTGATTCTTCCACGCCGCCCGATACTTCAACGACTCCGACTACCTCCGGCGAGCCGACGGAATCGGAATCGGAGCAAGACGAGCAGCCAAGCGAAGATAATCAAGGGCTCACCGGCCTGTTCCGCTAGGTTCGTCTCGGACGGCGAGGTTCGTCGGCTCGGGACTTAGTTAGGTGAGGTGCGCTAGCTCGCCCTAAAACACCAAAATCCGCTGCAAAAATTCTGCAGCGGATTTTTTTATTTACCCAACAGATACGAAGAGACGAGCCTGAACAGATCTGAGCCCGCCACAATGCGGCGGAGCACCCGGGCTCCCCTACTTGCGGTGACGGCGATTGTAGAACGGCGTCGGAACGACGGTGGCGGTAATGTCGGCGCCTTCAACGGTCAGCTCCGTGCCAGTGGAGGACTGCCAACGCTGAACGTATGCAAAACCGATGGGGTGACCCAAAGTCGGCGACACCTTGGCGGAAGTCAGCACGCCAACCTCGTTACCTTCCGCATCAATGAGCTTGGTGCCACGCTTCGGAGCTTCATCACCGGAGAAACGCAGACCAACCAGTAGCTCCTTCGACTGCGGACGATTAATCAGTGCGTTGCGACCAATAAACTGCCCCTTGGTCGGCCCCATGATGGACTTCAGGCCGGCCTCCAGCGGAGTGCGGTCTCGAGTCAGCTCGTATCCATAGAGCGGCATACCGGCCTCAAGACGCAGGGTGTCGCGGCAGGCCAGACCACACGGCAGCAGGCCGAGGTCAGCGCCGTTGTCAGCCGGATCCTCCGGGTTTTCCACCTTGCCACCTGCTGCAATGATTGCACGCCAGACCTCGACGGCGCGGTCAGCCGGCGGGAAGATCTCGAAGCCGTCCTCACCGGTGTAGCCGGTTCGGGCGACAATCATTTCCACACCTGCGACCTCGAGCAGAGTGCAAGAGTAGTAGTTCATGCCATCGAGAGTCGCGTGCAGATCCTGTGGCAACAGACGGCGCAGAAGCCTCGCAGCCTTCGGCCCTTGAATGGCCAGGAGCACATTCTTGTCATTCATGCGCTCAACCTCGACGTTGTAGCCACCAACGCGCTCGCGCAGCGTCGAGTACACATCTTCAGCGGCTGCGGCATTCTGCACCAGCATGAATTCGTGACTACCGAGGCGGTAAATGATGAGGTCATCAATAATGCCGCCGTCTTCCTGCACAATCATGGTGTACTTGGCACGACCCAACGCCAGCGGCTTGATTGCCGAAATCAGGGAGTGTGCAAGGAACGCCGCCGCATCCTCACCAGTGACGCGGATGATACCCATCAGCGACAGGTCGAAAACACCAACGGCCTCACGCACTGCGTTGTGCTCTGCAATTTCCGAAGAGTAGCGGAACGGCACTTCGTAGCCACCAACATTGCGCATTTCTGCGCCAAGGCTTACGTGCTCATCATGCAGGGCGCTACGGAAAGAATTGTTGTTCTCAGAAGCGCCAGAATTGTCAGTCATACACACTCCAATTATTGCGGTGGGGCAAACCAGATTGTTACCTTCCCACCTTATATCTAAGACTCCGTGCTCGCTTCCGCGAGCCCCTGCGGAGCCAGGGCAACAGGCCCATCCATTAACTATCATGCACTGATTCGCACACGCTTGACGACGACCCCGCGGCCACCACAAAGGCCCCGCTACCAGTGACGATAACGGGGCCCTTGCATTTGTCTATTCAGTTAATTGCGATTAGCTGAGCTGTTCGGGCAGCGTTGCCAGCCAAGGACTCAGTGGTTATTAGTGATCAACCGCAGCCTCGGTGCCAACACCGGTCAGGGAGCGAACTTCCATCTCAGCTGCCAGGTCATCGAAGTTATCCGGCTTGCCCATGTAGGTGGCGATGATGCCAGCCAGGAACGCCAGCGGGATTGCGAGCAGACCCGGCGAGGTCAGCGGGAACCAGGAGAAGTCAACCGACGGAATCATCGAGGACTCGCTGCCGGAAACTGCCGGGGAGAAGATAATCAGAACCAGCGAGGCGATGACACCGGTGTACATGGAGGCAACTGCGCCTGCGGTGTTGAAGCGCTTCCAGAACAGGGACATCAGGATGGTTGGTACGTTTGCGGATGCTGCCACTGCGAAGGCCAGCGACACCAAGAAGGCGACGTTCTGCCCCATGGCCAGGATGCCGAGGATAATGGCGACAACGCCCAGCACGATTACGGTAATGCGGGAGACACGAACCTGCTCGGCTTCCGTGGCCTGTCCCTTGCGGATCACGGCCTGGTAGAGGTCCTGGCCGACAGACGCGGAAGCGGTAATTGCCAGACCAGCGACCACGGCCAGCACGGTAGCGAACGCCACTGCGGAAATCACTGCCATGAAGATGGAGCCACCGATTTCGAAGGCCAGCAGCGGAGCTGCAGCGTTGGCTCCGCCCGGGGCGGCGTTGATTCGGTCCGGACCAACAAGTGCGGCGGCGCCGTAACCGAGTACCAGGGTCAACAGGTAGAAACCACCGATGAGGATGATTGCCCAGGTCACGGACTTACGAGCTTCCTTTGCAGTCGGCACCGTGTAGAAGCGCATGAGCACGTGCGGCAGACCAGCAACACCGAGGACCAGTGCCAGGCCCAGAGAGACGAAGTCCAGCTGCTGAACGAAGGAGCCGCCGTACTTCAGACCCGGCTCAAGAATGGCGGAGGCTTCGTAGCCCTTCTCGGCGATGTGATCCGAGCTTGCGTGCATGTCCACTGCGTCCTGCAGGAGCTGGGAGAAGTTACCCTTAACGCCAACCAGGATGATCAGGGTCATGATGATGACAGCACCGACCAGCAGGACGGCCTTAATCATCTGCACGTAAGTCGTGCCCTTCATACCACCGATGAGAACGTAAGCAACCATGATGATGCCGACGACCGCGACAACGATGGACTGCTGAGTGGAGTCGTGAATGTTGAGCAGCACGGCGACCAGGGAACCTGCACCGGCCATCTGCGCGATGAGGTAGAACAGGGTCACCGCGAGGGTCGAGATAGCAGCCGCAGTACGTACCGGGCGCTGCTTAAGACGGAAGGACAGCACGTCGGCCATGGTGAACTTACCGACGTTACGCAGCGGCTCTGCAACCAACAGCAGCGCGACCAGCCAGGCTACGAAGAAGCCGATGGAGTAAAGGAATCCATCGTAACCAGTCAGCGCGATGGCGCCGACGATACCGAGGAAGGAAGCCGCCGAGAGGTAGTCACCCGCAATGGCAAGACCGTTTTGGGTACCGGAGAACTGTGCGCCACCGGTGTAAAAGTCTGATGCTCCCTTGTTTCCGCCCTTGCCCACTCGAGTAACGATGAACATGGTCGCAACAATGAAGGCGACGAAGACCGCGATGTTGAGAATCGGGTTACCTGCTGCTGCAGTGTCATCTGCAGCAAAGAAACTAGTCAGCATGCCTATGCCTCCTTCTTTGCGACGATTTCAGCGATTTCTCCGCTTTCCAGTGCCTCGCGCAGCTCTGCCTGCATCGGCTCAAGCTTCTTGTTGGCGAAGTTGATGTACACCCAAGTGATGGCGAAGGTGGTCACGAACTGAAGCAGACCAAGGACGATGCCCAGGTTGATATTGCCCAGTACGGGAGTCGCCATGAGATCCGGCGCGAACGTCGCAAGCAAAACGAATGCGATGTACCACACCAGACCTGCGACGGTCATCGGGATGGCGAAAGAACGGAATGTAGAGCGGAGCTCTTGGAACTGCGCTGAGTTTTGCACGTAGCGGTACTCGGCCGCCTGTGGCTTATGCCGGTCTGCCGGCAAGGGAGTTGCGGACACGGGCTAATCCTTTCCAGGAAGTTATGCAGGTGTTCGTAATGAGGTTCAGCACAGCCACCCCGAGGGTGTGCCATGCACCACATTTTTCATTATGTGTGGAAACAAAGTTACCTGGAACACAGTTAGCAAAGAAGTTAAATGCGGCTAACTACTTCTCAGCGAGCCTTAAGGCACCCCCAAAAACGCCATTACCTGCATACTTAGGCGCCGTTTTTACTACCCCCATTTACGCCGTTGTACTCGTGTTCTCCGCTTCTTCCGGCAATGGCTTACTCTGACGCCACCACCACAGCGCTTCGATAATGACCGCGCCGATGGCCCCCACAATCAGCGCGGGAATCAACAGCTCCCGCCCTACCCAGTACAGATTAAGCACTGTGGCCACTGAACGAACCGAGAAGATGAACAGGTAGGCTCCTGCCGATACCGCCAGCAACAGAACCTTCCACCAGGTGTATGGCCTAGCCACGACCACCAAAACCCAAAATGCCGAAACAATCAGCACAATGAGGGTCGCAGTAGACGCCTCCCCTCGTGCCTCATCGCTGGCGTCGACTCCCGGGTTTGCCCACAACCAAAACATGAAGGTCAACAACCCCACCGTGATGCCCGCCGGTATCGCTAAGCGCAACACGCGCCGCACGAAACCATCGCGCGCACGCTCCAAGTTAGGAGCCAACGACAGCACGAACGCCGGGATTCCAATTGTGAACCAACCCGTAATCGTCACGTGAATCGGCTCGAATGGATAATCCATCCCCCACAGCCCCACAGCCAGCGCCAGCACCACCGAGTAGATGGTCTTCGTCAAAAAGAGGTTGGCCACACGCTCGATATTGCCAATGACGCGACGCCCCTCCGCCACAATCATCGGCATCATGGCGAAGCGATTATCCAACAGCACCAACTGCGCAACCGAACGTGTCGCCGGCGCCCCATCCCCCATAGCCACGCCCAGGTTCGCCGCTTTCAGCGCCAGCACATCATTGACACCATCACCGGTCATCGCCACATGATGCCCCCGCGACTGCAGCGCATGAACCATATCGCGCTTATTCTCCGCCGTGACACGGCCGAAGATCTGCCGCGACTCCACAATGTCTGCGAACTCGTTGCGGATCTCGGTGGGCTTGGCTTCGCTATTCTCATCGCGGCTGACCGGAAGCTCAGACGCATCGACAGGATTGTTAGCCCCCTCCATTTCCAGCTCACGTGCAACAGCCCCCACGGAGCGGTCATTGTCACCAGAAATGACCTTGACCTCGATGCCTTCTTCATAGAAGTAGGCCACCGTGTCCGCCGCATCGGAACGCACCTTCTGCCCCAGCACGACAAGTGCGACTGGCTCCAACTCCACCTCGCCACTCTTCCGCAGCGCACCGCCGGGCAGGTCATCTGCCCCAACTGAGGTCCGCGCGAGCAGGAGCACACGAAGTCCTTTCTCCATAAGCTCCCGAGCTTTCTGCATGCCGACCGCGGAGTCGTCGACAAGCACATCGGGCGCGCCGAAAACCCACGTCGCACCGCCGTGATACGTCAGCGCCGACCACTTATTCGCCGAGGTAAAGGGGCGGGTTTTGGTTTGTTCATGCTTTACGACGTCCCCTGCGTCCGCAAGTCCATCGAGCAGTGCACGAGCCGTTGCGTTGGGGCGATCGTCGAGCTTGCACAGATCGATGAGTGCGGAGTCGACCTCATCGCGGGAGGTACCGTCACCCGATACGATGTCGACTTCCACTAGCTGCATCGCATTTTCGGTGAGCGTGCCAGTTTTGTCGACACACACGGTGTCGACACGCGCGAGACCTTCGATGGCGGGCAACTCATTGACCAGCACTCGATGTCGCCCCAAGCGCACCACCCCAAGGGCAAATGCGATGGTGGTCATGAGGACAAGCCCCTCAGGGACCATGGGCACCAGCGTGGCGACCATCCCCAGCAGCGCATCGTTGAAATCATCGCCGGCGACAAAGAGCTGCGTATAGATTGCCAAGGCGCCGACGGGAATGAGAATCCAGGAAATGTAGGTCAGGATCTTGTTGATGCCGCGGAAGAGCTGGGAATCAGTCAGCGTGAATTTGTTGGCCTCAGCTGCGAGCTTGGCGGCGTAAGCCTCCTTGCCCACTTTGGTGGCCTGATATCGCGCCGACCCCACCACGACCGAGGAACCCGAGTAGACCATGTCCCCAACGCTCTTATCGACGGCATCGGATTCACCGGTGAGAGAGGACTCATCGACAGCCACGTCAGAGGCGTAGCGGAGAATACCGTCAACGACGATTTGGTCACCGGGACCAACCTCGATGAGATCGTCGAGGACGACGGACTCGCGGTCGATCTCGCGAGCAGGCTCCCCGTCGCGAATGACCATGGGTTTTGCACGGCCGACAATGGAAAGCTTGTCCAGTGTGCGCTTGGCACGCAGTTCTTGGATGATGCCGACGATAGAGTTGGCGATAATCAGCAGACCAAAGGCACCGTTGACGATTGAGCCGGTATAGAGCACGACTGCGAATAAAACAGCGAGAATACCGTTAATCCGGGTAAACACATTGGCACGGATAATGTCCCACACACTGCGCCCGGATGTTGGCGGCAGCTCGTTGACGTGCCCCAACTCGATGCGTTGCTGGACCTGCTGTTGAGTAAGACCACTGTCGGGAGTTTTCCACGAGCCCATGCCTGCCTACCCTATTCGCCTAATTGCTGAACCTATTCGACCTATTTGCCAATGAAATTTGGTTCGCGCTTTTCGGCTCGCGCCTTCGATGCCTCCGCAGCATCCTCGGAAGCCCACACCGTGTTGTAGAGCTCCTGCTGGTAGTCCTTCAACGGGCTATGCGTCTCATCGTCGTTGAGCACTGCCTTGTGGTAGGCCAGCGACAGGGGCGCGTAGGTGGCGATACGAAGCGCTACCTCCTCCGCCTTGTCCGGACCACCGAGGTAGGAAGCCAGACCGCAACCGCGGGCGGCTTCCTGATCCATGCGCTCGGCCGCCAACAGAATAGTGCGGGCACGGGCACCGCCGACGAGGACGCGCACGCGGCGAATTGTCCAGGCATCGACAGCGATACCGAGCTTGACCGGCGGAATCATAAACCAGCCGCGCTCACCCACGACGCGCAAATCGGCCGCCATCGCCAGCTGCATCCCAGCGCCGACAGCCGGCCCCTGCACATCCGCTATAACCACCAGACGGCTGGCCTCGATTGTGCGCAGCATTCGACGGAGCTGTTCGTGGAAGGAATCTTCATGGTGCTGGCCACTCAGGTCGGCGCCCGCACAGAAAGCGCGGCCTTCGCCGCGCAGCAGGATAACGCGCTGCTCTGGAACCTCAGCGGCAGCTTCCACCGCATCGGCGATGTCACGACACACGTCGGCAGTCAGGGAGTTGCGCTTATGATCTCGGTCGATGGTGATAGTGACAATTGCGCCGTCGGCTTCGACGCGGATTTCAGATGCTGGGTTCGTCATAGCATTTAGGCTACCCGCGAAACACCAATAGTGATGGGGCTATAAGCAAATCTAAATTCGCTTATTCGTTGCCGAATACCCGCGGGTCGCCGCTCAGGCGCCCGTCGGCACGCGCCATCGACGCAATCGTTTCCATGTCCTCGTCGGTGAGTTCAAAGTCGGTGACCTGAAAGTTCTCCTTGATGCGCGACGGCGTGCCCGACTTCGGGATGGCCACGATGCCACGCTGAAGGTGCCAGCGGATAGCAACTTGGGCGGGAGTTTTACCCAGGCGATCTGCGATTTCAGCAATCGGCGAGCCCTCAAAGTACTTCGCGCGCCCCAACGGCGACCAAGCCTGCGTGACAATACCGCGACGACGATCGTCTTCAACCTGCTCATTCTGCGGGAACTGCGGATGCAGCTCAATCTGGTTGACCACCGGAGTCTCCGAGAGCTGGTCGAGCACCTCTGGGTAAAAGTTCGCCACACCAACCGAGCGAATCAGCCCCTCACGATTGAGCTCCAGCAGCGTATCGAAACACTGCCCAAACGTCCCCTGCTTCTCCACCGGCCAGTGCACAAGCACCAGGTCAACGTAGTCAAGGCTGAGCCGTTCTAAAGATGCCCGCACGGACTCGCGCGTCGCCGCCGACCCCTGCGCATCGTTCCAGACCTTCGTGGTCACGAAGATATCTTCACGCTTTACGACGTTCGCAGCGACCGCATCAGCAATACCCTGCCCAACCCCTCGCTCATTGCGATAGAGCGATGCGGTGTCGATGTGGCGGTAGCCGATTTCCAGGGCGTAGCGCACGGATTCGCGCGCCTGCTCATCGTCAAGCTTGTAGGTACCGAACCCCAGAATCGGGATGGCGTTGCCATCGACCATTTCCACGTTGGCAATTCCGGTTGTCGCTGCATCGTACTTCAGATTGAGTGTGGTCATGCCAACCGAGTGTACGGACTGAAAATTTTTTAGATTTTTTCTACCCCGCTGACCTGCGGTTTAGAAAGGTGAGTGCGCTTCATTTTGTTGCGAACAGTTGACGTAGCGTTGTGTTTATATAACACTTTGGAGTGTGTCCCCAAAGATTAAACCCAAAGAACCGATATTCAACAGAATTTCAGTGCTGCGGGCAGAACACGGACTCAGCCGAGCCGAACTAGCCAAACAAGTAGAGGTCAATCCTCAAACGATTGGCGCGTTGGAGCGAGGTGACCACTACCCCAGCTTGGATCTGGCATTTCGCATCTGCGCGGTGTTCGATCTCCCCGTTGAGGCGGTGTTTTCTCGCGAGGAATTCAAGCCCATGTCCTCTGCCCTATACCGAAAGGAAAGCTAACGATGCCAGCTATTCGGACTGAAGACGCAACACCGAACTTTTTCGAAAAGCTAGAAGCCCGGCGCGAAGCGAAGTACACAAAGCGTGTCGAGCAGATGTCGAGCTGGTTGCCCAAGTGGCGCAACCAGGCGGCGCGGCGGAAGCTGGTCATCGCATTCGAGGTGTGCCTTGTGCTGATGCTGCTGAGCGGCATCGCGCTTCTCGGTAGCCTGACCGATATTTTCCCGGGATGGCTTTCTCTGCTCTGGCCAGTGATTTCCCTCATTATGGTCGTCGTCTGGACCAGCCTCAACATCACAGTCGACATGGTTGACAGCGCACCGACCTCGCTACTGGACGAATACCAGCAGGAACAGATTCTGAACCTGCGGGGGCTGACATATCGCTGCTTCACCTACTTCGGCTTGGTGGCCTTCCTTGCTCTCGTTCTGGTGGGCACCTATGTCCTGAACGCGCAACCTGACTGGGGACGCTACATTCCGTACAGCTTCGGAATCTTCGGAATTATCGCTTTCCTCTACATTTCCACGCTGCCCACCGTCGTCTACGCCTGGAATCTGCGCGACGACTAGTACGGGCTCAAAAACTCATATCCCTCCTCTGCCCTTCACTCCTCAATCTAAGGATCACCATGAACAGCCTCATTATTGACGGGCTTGAGAAGTCCTACGGAGACCTGCAGGTTCTCCGTGGCATGAGCTTCCAAGTTCACCCTGGAGAAATCTACGGCTTCGTCGGCTCTAACGGTGCCGGCAAGACCACCACTATGCGCATTGCCCTGGGCGTGCTGGCCACCGATAAAGGCGAGGTGCGCATCGGCGATACCCCGATGAATGACTCGCTGCGCCGCACGATTGGCTACATGCCAGAAGAACGCGGCCTCTACCCCAAGGCTGAAGTCCGCAAGCAGCTGATTTACTTTGCTCGCCTACACGGTGTGCCCACCAAGCGCGCGGAATCCAATGCCGACAACTTGTTGGAGCGCCTCGGTCTCACCGAGCGTGCCAACGACAAGGTCGACACGCTCTCGCTCGGCAATCAGCAGCGCGTGCAGCTGGCAGCCTCCCTCGTCCACGACCCAGAAATACTAGTCCTCGACGAGCCCTTCTCTGGTCTCGACCCAGTTGCGGTCAAGGTGATGAGCTCCGTACTCAAGGAGTACGCCGACCGCGGCACCCCGATTGTGTTCTCTTCCCACCAGCTCGACCTTGTCGAGCGCATGTGTGACCGCGTCGGCATCATCCGCGACGGCCGCATGCTCGTGGAAGGCACTGTTGATGAGCTGCGAGCACGGGGCCCACGGGCTTTCGTCGTCAAGCTCGATGGTGCGCCCCAGGATTGGGCGACCTCCGTCGAGGGCGTGACAAGCGTGGAGCGTGATACCCATGGTGCCACCGTCGTTCACCTCGATTCCAACGCCCCCGCCGACACCGACCAGAAGCTGCTACACAGCGCGATGGCAGCGGGAACGGTCCGTTCGTTTGGACCTCTGCAAATTCCACTTACCGAGCTCTACCAGGAGGCCGTACAGCAATGAGCACCAACACTTACAACGCCTCAACGGCCGTCAAGACTGTTTTCGTCCGCGAACTCCGCGAGCATCTGCTGAAGAAAAGCTCGCTAATCACGCTCATCATCATGGCAGTGGCGGCCGTCGGCGGTATCTTCGTTGCCGACTACATGACCTCCAAGTCCGATAATGACACCGTAAAAATCGCGGTCGTCGGAGAAGCGCCGTTCGCGGACTCTCTCGCCGACGCTACCGCCGAAATAAAGGATGCTGAAGGCGCGGATGCCGCAGCCGGCGCATTTGCCACAGCATCGCTCTCACCGTTGGAGATTACGTCCGCGGCAGACGACAAGGCCGCTCGCGCTGCCGTCACCGACGGCGACGCCGACGCCGCTCTCGTCCCCGACACCGCAGAAGGCAAGGAGGGCTCGTGGAAGCTGCTTGCCGACGACGCCCCATCCTGGCTGGCCCCAATGCTGCAGGAGTCGCTGCAGAAACAAAATGAAGCCATGCTGCTCAGCGAAAACGGAATCAACCCCAGCGAGTTTTTCTCCAAGACTCAAAGCGCAGCCGTGTCGGTGGAGTCGCTGGATGAAGCCAAAGACGAGAAGATGCCCGCAGTGGTCATCACACTGATTGGTGTGATGGTCATGATGACCGCCATCCTCGTCTTCGGCGGCGCGGTGGCCACCAGCGTCATCGAGGAGAAGTCCTCCCGCGTCATCGAGATCATTCTCTCGACCGTTCGCCCGGCGCACCTGCTGGCTGGCAAGATCCTCGGCGCCGGTCTGGCTGGCATCATCATGATGAGCGTGCTGACCGCCAGCGCCGCAGTTGCCCTCATGATTACCGGATTGGCGGAGAGCTTCGATGTGCCGTGGTCCGCAGTCTGGCTGCTGGTCCCGTGCTTCATCCTCGGTTACTTCTTCTTCGCCGCGCTGTATGCAGCCTCCGCATCCTTGGTCAGCCGTATGGAAGATTTCCAGGGCGCACAGATGCCGGTACTAGTGTTCTCGCTGATCACGATGTATGTTCCGCTGTTTGGCTGGAGCAAGCTGGACTCTACCGTCATGCAGATTGCAGCGTGGATTCCACCGGTTTCCATCACCACTGCCCCGATGCAGTACGCCGTTGGCAACTTCTCCGCACTCCAGTTGGCGGCTTCGCTGCTAATCATGGTTGTGGGAGTAGCCGCAGTCATCGCACTCGCCGCCTGGATCTACCCGCGCAATGTCCTGCGCACCGGTGCCGCGGTCAGCTGGAAGAAGGCTCTGACAGCCAAGAGCTAGCCCCAGCCCTGCCCAAAAGAGCGTGACTCCTTCGGCCACGGTCACCTAAAACCGAATAATCGTCAATCGCGTAGTTTGCTCAGCGCACCTTATAGGCCTTTGCGCAGCGCACCTTATAGACCATGGTCCGCCGCAAACTGCGCGATTTTTCCTGTCTCGCCATAGGAGGTCTGCGCCCCCACGCCTGTCGCCGCATGAGCCGAGACCACCGCCGCAAGACGAGCTGCCGTCACCACATCATCGCCCGCGGCCAACGCGGTGAGGACCGTACCCATGTACGCATCACCGCAGCCCGTGGTGTCCACGACCTCGATGGGCAGCGCTGGAATGCGAGTGACTGCCACCTCGCTTTCCGACGTCCTCAAGACCGCAGACCCCTCCCCGCCAAGTGTGACAATGGCCGTGGAAATCCCGTGTTCGTCGGCAAGCGCGCGCCCAACCGCATCCCACTGACCGTGCTCGCAACCGGCGACCGCGCGCTCGGAGCCGATGATGGCTGCGAGTTCGTGCTCGTTGACAATGAGGACATCGACCAGCGCGAGCAGATCCTCACTGACCGCCCGAATCGGCGACAGGTTGAACACCACCGGCACACCCGCATCGTGGGCAATCTGTGCGGCGGCCAGGACAGCCTCATCACAAATCTCCAGACACAGACCGAGGCACCCAGCCCGCTGAATCTTGTCCGCATGACTGCGCACCATCTCAGCATCGACTTCACCATTGGCGCCAGCGGAGATGACAATGAAATTCTCCGCCGCATCATCAACGACAATCATGGCTGTACCAGTGGCAGAGTCGACGGTCTCAACTGCAGAGATGTCCACGTGAGCGTCGGTAAGCGCGTCGCGCAGCAACTGCGCATTGGGATCCGAACCGACCGCGCCGACCAGTTCCACGGCCGCGCCCAGTCTTCCAGCCGTCGCCGCCTGATTCGCCGACTTACCGCCCGGCAGAATGCGCAGAGGACTGCCCTCGATAGTCTCGCCACCATGCGGCAGGCGCTTCACGGTGACGGTCAGGTCTGCGTTGATGGAACCGACGACACATACGTTTGGCCTCTGTTCAGCCAGCTCGGTGAGGCGCTCAGTAATCGGCATTGGTTCGACTCCTCGGTAGTGCGGACACGTTTTTTCCGACAATAGCGCTACCCCTTTCCGCCCACCATCAACTAAGCCGGTTTACCCCTTGTTTACTACCGTGGAGGTATGGCTAGAATCAGCGCCCAACAAGTAATAGATACCGTCCTCGACCACGGAAGTTTCACATCCTGGGACGGCGCGCCCGAGCACGGCAACATCGACGAGGCCTACCGCGGCACACTGTCCCGCGCCGCTGAGAAAACCGGTCTCGATGAGGCCGTTATCACCGGCGAAGGCACCGTCGGCGGCAAGCGCGTCGCCGTCATCTGTTCTGAGTTCGGCTTCCTCGGCGGTTCTATCGGCGCCGCAACCGCTCGTCGTATTATTCGCAGCATCGAGCGCGCGACTGCGGAGCAGCTGCCCCTGTTGCTCTCCCCGACCTCGGGCGGCACTCGCATGCAGGAGGGCACTGCGGCGTTCGCGCTCATGATCTCTATTACCACCGCAGTGGCGCGCCACAAGGATTCTCACTTGCCATTCCTGGTGTACCTGCGCAATCCCACCACCGGTGGTGTCATGGCGTCGTGGGGGTCGGCAGGCCACTTCACCTTCGCAGAGCCCGGCGCACTTCTCGGCTTCCTCGGCCCGCGCGTCGTCGAGCTCGCTACCGGCGAACCCATGCCCGAAGGCGTTCAGACCTCCGAGAACCTGTTCAAGCAGGGCATTATCGACGGCATCATTCCGCTCGAAGGTCTGCGCGGCGCTGTCCGCCGCACCATCGACGTGCTTGCCGACGGAGACCCCAGCGAACCCACCCCACCGCCAGTAGCAGCCATTGATGGTCGCGATACCTGGGAAGCTATCCTGCGCACCCGCGATACTTCTCGTCCAGGTGGCGGCGACATTATCGATGCCCTTGTCGACTGCTCCGTGCCGATTTCCGGCACTGGCGATGGCCACAAGTCGCTGTCGGTTCGGGCTCGCCTGGCGCGGATTGGTGAGCGGCCGGTGATTCTGGTCGCCCAGGATCGCCATAATCAGCCACCCCTGGGCACGCATCCAATGGGTCCGGGTTCTCTGCGTTTTGCCCGCCGTGCGATGCGCATCGCGGAAAGCCTGAACATTCCGCTGGTCACGGTCATTGACACCCCAGGCGCTGAGTTGACCAAGGACGCCGAGGAAAATGCCATGGCCGGCGAGATTGCCCGCACCTTGACCACGCTGGTGAACTTGAAGGTTCCGACCGTGTCACTCATTCTCGGCCAGGGCTGCGGTGGCGGTGCGCTGGCCATGCTGCCCTCTGACCGCGTGCTGGCAATGCACGATGCTTGGATGTCTCCGTTGCCGCCGGAGGGTGCTTCGGCGATTATCTACCGAGACACCGAGCATGCCCCGGAAATGATGGAGGAGCAGGGCGTTGGCGCCGAGGCCATGCTGAAGACCGGGGTCATCGACGAGATTGTGGCCGAACCTGAGAATCCGGCCGAACTGCCCCGCCGTGCTCTGAGTGCTATCGAGCACGCCCTCTGGGAGCTGGAGAAGAATCCGGCTCGCGTTGGCCGTGAGCAGCGTTTCGACCACTACCGTCGCTTCGCGCTGGGTGAGTAAGGGGTCTGGGGGCTGGTGTGGGGCTGGTGTGGGGCTGGTTTGGGCCTTCAGCCCCCCCACCCCAACCTCAGAAAGCAAGAAAGTGACTGAGTTTATGACACTTTTGGGCAATTTTTCACGCCTGAAGTGTCATAAACGCAGTCACTTTCTTCGCCGGAAATCCTGCAAACCGCCGACGGAGGGATGGGCAGGAACCGCGAAGCGGAGCGAAGCTCAGCCGGCCAACAGAGCTAGCATGCGGACTTCTACTTAACGTCCAACAGGTCGATGACGAAGACCAGGGTCTTACCAGACAGGAAGTGTCCTGCACCAGCCGGGCCGTAAGCTTTCTCCGGAGGGCAAATCAGCTCGCGACGACCGCCGACCTTCATGCCCGGAATGCCTTCCTGCCAACCGGCAATCAGGCCGTTCAGCGGGAACTCGATGGACTGGCCACGGTTCCAGGAAGAGTCGAACTCTTCACCGGTTTCGTAGTCAACACCCACGTAGTGGACCTCGACACGAGCACCCGGGGTGGCCTCCTTGCCGTCACCGACAGTGAGGTCGTTGATGACGAGTTCCGTCGGAGCCGGACCGGACTTAGCAGTGAGTTCTGGCTTGGACAAGACAATCTCCTATCACAGTTGGCTTTTTCACAGTTGGTATTCAGCCCAACGTAAATGGACCCAACTTAAATGGGGTTTCTTAGAATTCTAGGAAAAATAAAAGGCGCGTACCAACCTTTCGAAGGCTAGTACGCGCCTTTTCGCGTTTTCAACGCTGGACTTTTCTATGCTGAGTTACCTGCGAGAAACTCCTACGCGGTAATCGCTAGAAAATCCTTAGCGCTGGTCGCGCGGAACGAAGTCACGCTCGGTCTCGCCGGTGTAAATCTGGCGAGGACGGTTGATCTTCGATGCCGGGTCAGTGACCTGCTCGTTGAACTGAGCGATCCAGCCCGGGAGGCGGCCGATGGCGAACAGGACGGTGAAGAAGTCCGTCGGGAAGCCCATGGCGCGGTAAATCAGACCGGTGTAGAAGTCAACGTTCGGGTAGAGCTTGCGGGAGACGAAGTAGTCATCAGCCAGTGCAATCTCTTCCAGCTTCATAGCCAGATCCAGCAGCTCGTCGCCGCCGAGGTGCTGGAGCACCTCGTGGGCGGTCTTCTTAGCGATAGCTGCACGCGGGTCGTAGGACTTGTAGACGCGGTGACCGAAGCCCATCAGGCGGACGCCCGGCTCCTTGTTCTTCACGCGGTTCATGAACTCGGTTGCGTCGCCACCGTGGTTCTGCTGGATGTCCTCGAGCATCTCCAGAACAGCCTGGTTAGCGCCACCGTGCAGCGGGCCAGACAGAGCGTTGATACCAGCAGCGATGGAGACGAACATGGAAGCGCCGGAGGAAGCGACCATGCGGACGGTGGAGGTGGAGCAGTTCTGCTCGTGGTCAGCGTGCAGGATGAGCAGCTTGTCCAGAGCATCAACCACTACCGGATCAACCTCGTAGTCAGCGGTCGGGTAACCGAACATCATGCGCAGGAAGTTCTCGCGAGCGTTCAGGTTGTTGTCCGGGTACATGTACGGCTCACCCTTGGATGCGCGGTAAGCGTATGCAGCCAGCATCGGGACCTTAGCCATCAGGCGAACCGCAGCCAGGTTGCGCTGCTCTTCGTTCAGCGGATCCAGCTCGTCCTGGTAGTAGGAAGCCAGGATGTTGACCGAGGAAGCCAGGGTCTGCATCGGGTGTGCGCCACGCGGGAAGATGCTGAATGCGCGACGGAAGTCCTCGTCCAGCAGGGTGTGGTGACGAATGTCGTGGTTGAACTGCGCAAGCTCTTCCTCAGACGGAAGGTGGCCGTGAATCAGTAGGTAGGAAACCTCGTTGAAGGTAGCCTTCTCAGCCAGCTGCTCAATCGGGTAACCGCGGTAGCGCAGGATGCCGTTACCGCCGTCGATGTAAGTGATCTTGGACTCGGTAGAACCGGTGGCGGTGTAGCCCGGGTCAAAGGTGGTCAGTCCAGTTTCCTGGAGCATCTTGCCCAGTGCGATACCGTCGTTACCCTCGGTTGCCTTGACGATGTCCATCTCGAACTCGCCGCCCGGGTAGTGGAGTACAGCCTTGCCGTCTTTAGTAGCCACAACTTCCCTTTCACAGAAAAATTCTTCTTAACGACTCCAGAGTGCGGGGGAAGCAGGCACAGCGGAAAACAGCATGC
This sequence comes from Corynebacterium sp. HMSC075F02, assembly GCF_001838335.1. Lineage (NCBI taxonomy): Bacteria > Bacillati > Actinomycetota > Actinomycetes > Mycobacteriales > Corynebacteriaceae > Corynebacterium > Corynebacterium sp. HMSC075F02. The sequence goes on from NZ_KV836329.1 coordinate 76,352, forward strand.
TGCCTCCCAACTCCACGCCACCCCTTCGGGGTCGCATTGTTTTCAATGATTCAATTATGCGCGACATTTGCGTTCCATTGCATCTTGCCCAGTGAAAAAAGTTTGCTTAGTTCACATCGACCGTGTCGTAACCATAAAGAACCGACACCTGCAGTGGATTAGAACACACAATATCAAAGAGTGTGAGCAGTGCAACACCCTCTACCCCATTCGGGCAGCCTGGGCTTACCCAATCTTGACCCCTCTTCACCCCGAAATGCAAATGGAAAAAACGGGTTTATTACGTTGTCACTGCCCATTTACTAATCAGGAGGTCAGGAGCCCATTCAGCGGCCAATGTCTTTAAAAGTTCAAAAGCCATCGAGCCGACGCCCGAAAACACATCGACTAAATCCACAATAATTCACCCCTCGCCGCCCGCCCGAGGCCCCACACCGCCAAGTTTTCAGCACCAACAAAACTGGAAAAAATTCTTCGCAAACTTTGCAAATACGCCAATCCACCCTGTTTTGTTATGCAAAGTACGGAAGCGGGGGCAATTGAACCCCACCCTTTTGCTATAAGTACCCCCGATTACCGCTAGAGTTTGAAGACAACGGCTGTATATCAAGCTTCACTTTGAATGCACTTTGAAAGGTTGCGCCTCATATGAGCGATCAATTCCCAGTCCTCCCTGAAGAGTTCCAGCCCGGCGACGGCCGCTTTGGTTGCGGTCCGTCGAAGGTTCGCCCGGCACAGATTCAGGCAATCGTTGACGGCGGTACCTCTATCATGGGTACCTCCCACCGTCAGCCGGCAGTGAAGAACGTTGTTGGTGAGGTTCGCGAGGGTCTGGCTGAGCTCTTCCAGCTTCCGGAAGGCTACGAGATTGTCCTGTCCCTCGGCGGCGCAACCGCTTTCTGGGATGCTGCCACCTTTGGGCTCATCGAGAAGAAGTCCGCTCACCTGACTTACGGTGAGTTCTCCTCCAAGTTTGCCAAGGCCTCCAAGATGGCTCCGTGGCTCGACGCTCCGCAGATCATCGAAGCAGAGCCGGGTTCCGCACCTGAGGTTGTCGCTGGCGAAGAGGGCGTTGACCTTATTGGTTGGGCTCACAACGAGACCTCCACCGGCACCATGGTTCCGGTCACCCGCCCGGCAGGCTCCGAGGGCCAGCTCGTGGCTATCGATGCCACCTCCGGTGCCGGCGGCCTCCCGGTCGACATGTCCCAGGCTGACGTCTACTACTTCTCCCCGCAGAAGTGCTTCGCTTCTGACGGCGGCATCTGGTTGGCTGCAATGTCCCCGGCTGCCATCGAGCGTATTGAGAAGATCAATTCTTCCGACCGCTTCATCCCGGCTTTCCTGAACCTGCAGACTGCCGTTGATAACTCCCGCAAGAACCAGACCTACAACACCCCGGCCGTCGGCACTTTGCTGATGCTGGCTGATCAGGTCAAGTGGATGAACGCCAACGGCGGCCTCGACGGCATGGTTGCCCGCACCACCGAGTCCTCCTCCCACCTCTACAACTGGGCTGAGAACCGTGCGGAGGCAACTCCGTTCGTCACCGATGCTGCAAAGCGCTCGCTGGTCGTCGGCACCATCGACTTCGAGGACAACATCGACGCCGCACAGATTGCCAAGGTTCTGCGCGCCAACGGCATCCTCGACATCGAGCCGTACCGCAAGCTGGGCCGCAACCAGCTGCGCATCGGTATGTTCCCGGCCATCGACCCGGAGGACATCCGTCGTCTGACTGGCGCTATCGACTGGGTTCTGGACAACGGCTACGCTGCAAAGTAACAGCCAAATACCGGCCTCAGCCGCATAACTCCCGCGCCACGCGCAAGGGCATTGCCCCATTTGTCCGTGACGCGGGAGTTTTGTCGTTTACCATGATTAGTGAGCATTACTTATAACGTCGACCAACAAGGAGGTTCTCGCATGAGGGAGCTGAAGCCCGTTCTGGACGGCGATGTGACCGATTCACTGATTCTCGTTCCCGCCGATATCACCGAGCAGGAACGGCAGGAGGGACTTCGCTTCACGCTGCCTCTCGACGAGAACCTGCGCACTTTCCTGGTCGAGCACTTCGAGCTCGCCGATGCCACTGGTTCCCCTGCTGTAGCTGATTCCGCATCGCTTGCCGACGGATCCAGCGCCGCCACCGCCACTGCCAGCGGTAGCTCTGGGGAGAGTGCTACCGCAGAGAGGGGCTCCACCGACGGAAGTTCCACTAGTGGCAGCACAGCGGAAGCCACCACCGCAAGCGGCGACGCGGCCGAAGGCAGCGAGGCGGCCGGCAACTCCGCTACGGCAGGCGGGGCACCGAAGAAGACTCCAACGGCACCGAAGCCAGTTCTGGAAGAGCCCCGCGTAGTTTTGTCGCCGCGCGAAATCCAGGATCGCATTCGCAGCGGCCAGACGGTGGAGGAGCTCATTGAGTACAGCGGCATGCAGCCGCGCAAGATTGAGTCCTTCGCCTACCCGGTGCTTGCGGAGCGCGCACGTATTGCGGAGCTCGGCAAGCAGTCGAAGCCACGTCGCATTGATGGCCCGGCCAAGTTGTCCCTGTGGGAGATTCTCGCCACCGCTTTTGCCGCCCGTGGCCAGGAACTCGCCGATGCCTCGTGGGACGCCTACCGCGACCCGAGTGGACAGTGGATTGTGACGGTTACTTGGAATGTCGGCCACACCACCAACGTAGCTGAGTGGAGTTACCAGGCGGAGGGACTTTCCGCGCTCACCATTGCTCGCAATGAGCTGGCAGCAGAGCTGATTGACCCCGACTTTGCCCGCCGCAACCGAGACTTGGCTCCGCAGGCCAATCGAGCTGCTGATACCGCGGATACCTCTGAGATGCCAGCCGCATGGCAGTCTTCGGCGGAGCCGCAGCGAGGCCACGGGGAGCAGGATGTTCCGTCGCAAAGCGATGCCGCCGACGACGATATTGACGAGGCGGAGTTCTTGCAGCACCCGGACGCAGAGCAGCCGAAGCGCAAGAAAAAGACTGTCATGCCGTCTTGGGAGGATGTGCTACTCGGCGTACGTCCGAACGGCCCGAAGAAGTAGGAGTTTCCCTCGACAATGAGCTCCATGACCAGTGGCAACGCTTCTGATTTCGAATTCTCCGCGATTCGCCGCGGTGTAGTCACAATTTGGTTTATCAGCACCAATGACCCTGCTGCGACCCTGGAGACAGGTGTTCAGCACGACCGCGGTTTCGGGCGTCGTTTCCTAGCTCTCTATGACTCAACGCTGCCGGTAACACCGATTGGTGATTTCCCGCTCAACCGCTCGGCAGAAACCGGTGACGGTGAATACTACATCGGTGGCTTTGAGGGCGTTGCCGTACTGCAGACGGTTCTCGATGATGTCTCGCAGCTGTCCAAGCTGTCGCCTCGTCTGCGGCAGGAGATTGCCGCCACGGACGTCTACGCGAGTGTGTCGAATAAATCCACGGGCTTCGGTGCCTTTGCGCATTGGCACGATGGTGAACTCAAGCGCGCCTTCTCGGCGACTCGTTACCGCACGCTGGAGGATATCGGTCTTCCCTGCCCCGCAGAGGGCAGCTTCTGGGCGGGCAAGCACCGCCCGCTGCCCGACGCTTTCGAAGATACGGGTTCACGTCCACGCGAGGGGGTCGGTTTGCCGTTCGTTCCGGCAGAGCTTGCCGACGCCGTCATCACCGACTGGCTCGGATTCGACCCGCATTCGCCCGCTACAGACATCCCTGTTAGTGGTTTTGCGGTGGATGGCCGTCGTGCGGCTCCCGGAGCTTCGTATTCGACGTCTCGTAGTCCACGCGGGCTAATGGGTGAGCCGGGTTCCTCCGAGTCTGGCGCAGAGCTTGACCGCGCCTACGACGACTACGAAGTTCACAACGCAGAGCCGAACCGAGACTTTCTGGAGGAGCTCAGTCGCTTTGGGGCTAAGGCCAAGAACTTCGCTGGCCGCACCTGGCGGCGGGCGCGAGGCAAGTTCGGGAAATAGTCTCTACCGCACTGCGCGCTGCGACTGAACGCGCAGTCGCTCGTAGAACGCGATCGCCGCGGAGGTAGCCACATTCAGGCTGTCAGTTCCCGGTGACATGGGAATGCGAGCACGCACATCGGTGGCTACCATCGCGTGCTCGGTAAGCCCCTGCCCCTCAGCGCCAACGAGAATCGCGACCTTGTCCGTGTCCATGGCATCCCACAGGTCCACCGTGCCCGCAGGGGTCATCGACACCACGCGGAAGCCCTGCTCTTTGAGCTGGTCCAAGCTTCGCTGCCAGGTGGTCGTAGTACCGGGCAGAGTCGCAAATGGGACTGTCAGCACATGCCCCATGGAAACGCGCACGCTGCGGCGATACAGCGGATCGGCGCAGGCCGCGCCGAAGACGACCCCATCCACGCCCATGCCCGCCGCGTTACGGAACAGGGCTCCGATGTTCTCGTGGTCACCGACTCCCTCCATCACGGCCAAGGTGGTGGCTCCGCTCAGAACTTGGTCCACCGATAGCTCCGGCGCGCGGTCAGCGGTGGCCAGCAGGCCGCGGTGAAGATCAAATCCGGCCGCTGCGGCCAGAACCTCGCGGTCGAGTTCAAACCAGGGCACCGTTTCCGCAATAGCGGCCTCGCTCGCGGTCAGTCCGTCGGCAAGCGATGCGAGCTTCTGGCGAGTACCAAAGACTGCGCGGAGCGGAAAGCGTGAGCGCACTAACCGCGGCACAATGAGCGTGCCTTCGGCGATGACCAGCCCCTTCCCACCGGGCAAATCGGGGCGGGAATCGGACTTGTTGAGGTTGCGGATGTCATCGAGACGGCTGTCGGCGGGATCGTCGACGACGATGGGCGCAAAGCGTTCGAGGAATGTGGTGGTACTCATGGAAACTCTTTAGCCGCCCAGCAGAGCGGTGAACGGATCGGCGGCGAAGTAGATGATGAACAGGCCGGAGACAATCCACATCAGCGGATGTACGGACTTGGCACGACCCGAGAAGATAGCCATCGCAGCAAAGGTGATGAAACCGATGCCGATACCATTTGCAATCGAGTAGGTAAACGGCATGGTGACAATAGTCAAAAATGCCGGCAGTGCGATGTCGAAACGGGTGAAATCAATCTCGGTGATCTGCCCGATCATCATGGCACCGACGATGACCAGCACTGGCGCGGCAGCCTCGATGGGCACGATTTCATAGAGCGGGGTGAAAAACATCGCTGCCAGAAAGAGGATGCCGGTGACAATGTTGGCAAGGCCAGTGCGTGCACCATCGGCGATGCCCGCTGCGGAATCCACAAAGACGGTGTTCGACGAGGAGCTGACTGCACCACCGACAATGGCACCGGTGCCTTCGACAACCAGTGCGCGCTTCATGTCCGGCAGCACACCGTCTTCATCGACAAGTGCGGCCTGCTTGCCCAGACCAGTCATCGTGCCCATGGCATCGAAGAAGTTCGCCAGGACCAAGGTAAACAGCAGCATGGTGGCGCTGAGGGCACCGACGCGGGCAAAGGATCCGAAAAGATCCACAGCTCCAACGAGGGACAAGTCCGGCATGCCGCCTACGCGGTCCGGCAGAGTCGGTACCGCGAGATTCCAACCGGTCGGCACTGGCTTGCCATCAGCGAAGGAGGGGCCCGCATCCGTCAAGGCCTCGACTGCGAGCGCAATGATGGTATTCAGCACGATGCCGATGAACAGGCCACCTGGAATATTGCGGACAACCATGATGCCGCAGATAATCAGCCCGAGGACGAACACGGCGGTCGGCCACGAGGCAATCTGACCATTGATGCCGAGCTGCACCGGGACAGTCGTGTCAGCGGCATCGGGAATACGGCGAACCAGGCCACCGTCGACCAGACCAATCATGGCAATGAATAGGCCGATACCCACACTCATCGCGGCCTTCATATCGGACGGAATCGCGTGGAAGACAGCTGTGCGGAATCCGGTCAGCGCCAGCAGCACGATAATCACGCCGTCCAGCACGACCAGGCCCATCGCTTCTTCCCAGGCCAGTCCCTCGTTAGCAACGAATGTCACGGCAACCAGGGTGTTGATGCCCAGGCCCGTCGCAATGCCGAAGGGGTACTTGGCAAAGAGACCAAAAGTAATGGTCATGACACCCGCGGCGAGCGCAGTGACAGCGGCGACCTGTGGTATCCCCAGGCTATTGCCGTTGACATCCTCGATATTGCCGAGGATCAGCGGGTTGAGCAGAATGATGTAGGCCATCGCGAAGAAGGTCACTACGCCACCGCGAATCTCGGTCACGGTCGTCGAACCGCGCTCCGTGATGTGAAAATAGCGGTCCACTGCCGAAAGATGGCTCCCCTTCCGTGCAGGCTTGGAGTCCTTCGCCTCATCTGAGGATGTTGCAGAGGTGGACGTACCTTTGTCCATTTTTTATGCCTCTCTAGAGTCTCTTTATTATCCGTGTCACGTGTTTATCCGTGTCAGAGCGGAATTTTTGTGCCGAAATCCGTAACGGTGCAGTCTCTGGGGCCACAGTGGCGTCGAAACTGCACCTTCTTCGTCATCGCGTTTGCCTAGGTGGAAAGCTACAGGTGGGAATCCTGGTAGGGTTCCGCCACCGGTGCACCCTGCCCCGTTACTTCCGGGATAGCTGAGTGAGCACCGCAGCCGTGGTCAAAGCTTACGGCCGTGGCATCGAATGTCCATTCGTTAACGCACACGCCCCAGTTCTTACCGAGCGGCCCGGTCAGCGGGACCATAAAGGCGCAGGTTCGGCAGCGGTGCAATGCTTCCCGAGCAAAGTCACTCTCGGGGCCGGTATCGCCCTCTTCCCAACGCTGCTCGGTGTCTTCCACACCACGCGCCGACAAGGTGCGGGTCTGCAAGTCATCGCCGTCGAGTCGCTCATCTCCCACTGCAGCCGGCAACAAATCGCGCGGACCGAGGTCACCGGGGCGCAGCCGCTCCTCGTAGGGCACCCATTCAGGCGCCTGCAGCGCGGTTTCGCCAGGGACAAGAGCCACTTCACTGACCGTCGCCTGTTGAGTGCCCGGCGCGCACGCGACCACCACATGCCACTCCCAGCCCCTGTATCCGGGCAGGTCAGCCGCAAAACGATGCACCGCAACGCCCTCGCCTACGACACTTACACCGGTGTGCGCGCCGGCAGGCCCCTCCCCGAGCTCTTCAATCGCGGTACGGGCAGTGTCGACCGCCTGGTGATTCATCACCTTCCCCCGTCGGCGGCTGTTTCGGGAACGTCGTCGATTTTCAGTCACGTTTCCTATCCTAGAGTGAAGCTATGGACAGATTCCCGTCGGGCGACGCAAAACCCGCCCGCACCTTCCACTCATCACGCTTTACGACGGTCCGAGCTGCCATCCTCTCCGTGGCAACTGCCGCCCTATTGGCCGGCTGTGCGGCTGAAACTGGTTCAGGTGGCGATCCCTCAGGCGAGGCCCCTTCTAGTGGCGCTAGTGCGGACTCGAACTCCGGCACCGCCCCAAGGTCGACTTCGGCATCGGTTAATCCCTCCGAGCTGGTCGGTGCCGATAAGGTGCCGGGGCTCGGTGACGTTCCGACACTGAAACTGGCCATCGAGCAGTCCTATCCTGTCTTGGCTCCACCACTTCCCACGGAGAAGAACGTCGCTGCGCCTTTTGTCCAGGGCCTTGAGTTCGAACCCGATGGCTCTTTGTTGATGGGTACCGGCCTCTACGGCGAGTCCCAGATTTACCGATTGCCGCAGTGGCTCGACAACTCTGCAGCCGAGCCGACCAACGTGGAAGATTTACAGCCTGAACTCTTCGGCGAGGGGGTTACCCGTCATGGAGATACCGTGTGGCAGCTGACGTGGAAGGAAGGACGCGCCATTGAACGCGACGCGGCTACTCTCAAGCAGCGTCGCGAGGTTCCCTTCGACACCGAGGGCTGGGGCGCGTGCTCCTTCGAGGACACCATCGTGACCTCCGACGGCAGCGGCACCCTCACTTTCCGCGCCCCCGATGACCTCTCTTCCCAGCGTCAACTGCCCGTCACTGCAGCAGGTACAGAGACAACGTGGCTCAACGAACTTGAGTGCGTCACTGTCAACGGCGACGCAGCTCTGGACGAAGTGCCGGACGAAGCACCAGCGGACACGAGCGATTCAAACAACCAGAGCAACGCGGACGGACCAAACTCCCCGCAATCGCACCGCGAGATTTGGGCCAACGTCTGGCAGAGTCCATTCACCTACCGCATCAACCCGGAAGACGGAAAGGTCACAGGCATCGTCGATGCCACCGAACTCTTCCGCGACTTGTACGCGCAGCTCTCCCCAGCAGAGCAAAACAGTATTGATGTGCTCAACGGCATTGCTCTAATGCCGGATTCTTCCTCTACCTCCCCCAATGGCCCCCGCCAGTTCCTGCTCACAGGGAAGAAATGGCCCACGGCCTACCGTGTTACCGTGAGTGAATAGCAGTATCTGGCCCGAAAACGGCTAGTGTGACTGAACGTAGCTTCAATTCCGTTACGAATGTCGGGAAGTGAGAGTTGATGGGATCGAGTAGGCGCCGCTGGCAACAGAATAGTAAGGCGTTCATGGTTGTCGGCGCTATTGTCGTGGTGGGTCTTGTCGTCACCGGCATTGTCCTTGCTGTCAATAAGTGGACCAACCAGGCAATCGACGACCCGCACGCGCTGTCCATCGAGGTCATTCAGGACGGCGAAACCACAGAGGTTCTTCCCTACCGTGTCTGCGACCTCTTTGAGAAGAATGCCTGCACCACGACTGAGGCCAACGCCGCCAAGATTTCTCTGGGCGAGCAGGAGACAGCTGAGGTTAACGTCGGCTCCACTGTTGGCTCTAACTCTTGGACTCTGCAGCGTTTCTTCTCCGACGATGCGGTCAACTCCACCTCTCGCAAGGATCCGGGCGAAGCCACGACCGAGACCATCGCCGGCTCCGCAGCTGTTGCCGGCAAACGCACCCCACTCGGGGTCGTGGAGGTTTCCACCGCGCTCATCGGAAAGAACTCCGAGGGTGAAGAGACCACCTACGGTATTACTTGGTCGATCGTCAACGAACAGTCGTAAAGCACAGCAAAACGCCCGCTCACTGAGGTTATCCACCTTCGTGAGCGGGCGTTTTTCACATCTTCTACCGACTTACGAGTCCAGCTCGCGCGCGACCGCACGCAGGACTTCAGCCATCTGGTGGCCGTCCTTACGCTCCGGGTAACGCCCGGCGCGCAGGTCACGCTGCACCGTCGACTCCAGCATGGAAATCATGTCCGAAATCATGCCGTTGAGATCGCTGGGGCTGTGCTTCTTTGCTTGACGACGGGCTCCTGCGCCCCCACCTGCCCCGCCACGGCGGTGACGGGCACCGCGCGGTCCCTCGTCGAGCACCTTGATCCGGAGAGCCTGCGGGCCTGGGCGGCCGTCAGCGTAGTCGTACTCCAGGCGCTGACCAGTTACGAGTTCTTCCACGCCTTTCGGCAGCACGTTCCTGCCGATGTAGACATCTTCACCGTCCGGATTCGAAACGAAGCCAAAACCGCGATCCTTGTCGTACCACCTGACCTTACCGATGGGCACTTTCCACCTAACCTTCCCGTGCCCTGTGACTGGGGGCACTCAACCTCGTTCCCCTTGTGCAGCGGTGACTGCCCTTCGGGGTCTTCGGATCGGAGATGCAATTCTTCCGCATTTGCCACCGTCCTCGCACGCACAAATGGCCAGAGTTAGAGGCTCGCTCGGGGCGAGCTTGGCCAGACAGGACCGCGAGGATATGCCAGGCCGGGTGCTGTCTTAATGGTGTTCCTTTAATTAAGGTGCGACCAAAACAGGACGCACTCCAACCGGGAACACATTATTTATTACTGCTTACTAGTGCGAAGTGGCGGCAGCGGTAGCGGCGTGCATGTGCACGTCACCTCCGATTACCTAAAGAACTCAATTATACCCATAGATGGGGACATAAAGGGAAGACGGATCTGTGTGAAGCGAGCACTCTCGCGGATTGACGCACCGAGACGGCAACTAACTGCCAGCGTTGGTTCTTTATGGCTATCTCTTATGGCCATCCTTCTCAGTGCATGCGGCGCGCCAAAACCGGAAAAATAACAAGACGATAACGTGAGCTTTATCACATTTTGAAGTTTTAACTTACACAACACCAATAACAGTCACGTCTTTTACCTGCAGTTTCACCTACTTTTATGTATATTTCCCACCTGCGCTCAAAATTAAGAATCCGGCGATTCGCGTGACTATTTCGTTATCAACCGCTACGGTGTGCAATCGACGCGTTTAACGGACGAAGTCGCATAGATCGCCTTCATCTCACTCCAGTGCGATGACATCGGCCCGTTATCAACAACGTGAAGAACTTTCCATAAGAGTGAGATGGGGTTGCATTAGCCCCACTGGCGCCACAAAGAAAATCGACGAAAAGGAAATTTTCATATGGCTCGCCACGCAGCTAAGACCAACACCTTCGCTTCCACTTCGGCAAAGGTTGCACTGACCGGCGCAATCCTCGGTGCCGGTGCCGCTATCTTCGCACCGACCGCTTCTGCAGCTCCGGACTCCGACTGGGACCGCCTGGCACAGTGTGAGTCCGGTGGCAACTGGCACATCAACACCGGAAACGGCTACTACGGCGGTCTGCAGTTCTCCGCAAGCACCTGGAACGCTTTCGGTGGTAACGAGTTCGCTTCGACCGCTGATCAGGCTTCCCGCGAGCAGCAGATCTACGTTGCTGAGAAGGTCCTGGCTCAGCAGGGTTGGGGCGCATGGCCGGCTTGCTCCGCAAGCCTGGGTCTCTCCTCCGGCCCGACCGATCGTCCGCACCCGAGCCAGGGCTCCGCTCCTGTTCGCGCACAGGCCGCTCCGGCAGCTGCTGCTTCCGACTCCAAGACCGACCTGGTTCAGCAGTTCGCTGACCGCCTGTCCAACGTCGACAGCCTGTCCGACGCTCAGGCACTCATCGCTGAGTTCCGTGCACTGACCGGCGAGGTTGAGCTCCCGCAGGAACTGGTCGCAGCCATTCCGTTCGACCTGTCGAAGCTGCAGGGTCTGATCTAAGACTTTCGAGCTAGCCAGCTCATCACAGTAGCCCCGAGGGTAATCCCCTCGGGGCTACTTTTTGCCTTCCGCAGATTGGCGGTGCCGACCCAATGCGAGTTAGTGACTGCGTGAATTACTGTCTGCGTTTATGGCTGGCAACGGCGTGCCAACGCGAGTTAGTGACTGCGTTTATGACAAAAATGGCCCGAAAAATGGCTTGAAAGTGTCATAAACTTACACAGTTTCACATTTGCAGCCCGCATCCATGGGGCCATTCCGGTGGATTAACCGGAAACGGGCTTGAATAAGCCCCCGCCCACTTCAAGCCCCCACTTCAAGCGCCCCTACTCAAGCCCCCGCCCCGAGGCCACAGATGTGAAAACCCGCAGCCATGACTGAACTAGCAGTCACGGCTGCGGGCCTCCAGCAGATGTAGCTCTGCTAAGAACCTAAAAGATTACTTGTTAATCACCGTGGTCGGGTGCACGTAACCCAGAGTCTCCGGATCAACCGGGAACTCAATGTCGCCGAAAGGCGAATCTGCACCAGCGTGGTGAGCAATCAGTTCAGTAACAGCGTGCTGACCAGGCTCGAGGTCCTTCGGCCAGCCGGGATCGACATAGGATTTCTTTGCAACGTTAGCCATGCTGAGATTATCCCAAAAATTTTCTCCCCAGTCACCTTCTCCCCTCCTTAAATCTCACTAAAGTGGGGATTGTCATGACTAGCACCACCCCCTTTGCACTCTTTTCCGACTGGTTGGCAGGTCAACCAGACCAATTTGTGGGCACTATCCTCAGCAATCGCCCCGATGCGCTGTCGCCACCGCCGAAGTCTTCCCAGGTGCTAGCGGCAAGGCTCCAGCTCCGCGCTTCTGTCTCCCGCGCGCTGACCAGACTGCCCGCACTGGAGCTCGCCTGCATTGAGGCCGCCGCCGACCTCGGTGCTGACGCCGAACCCGTCACTGCGGACGCCCTCATCGACTACATTCTCGACTTACTCTCTCGAGCAGAGGTTCCCGCCAATCAACGGCCCACGGCCACGCATATTCGGACAAGCCTCGATACCCTGCGCGAATACGGACTCATCTGGGGCAACGGTCCCGGCCCCCGCGGCACCTTCACCGGCAAGTCCACCCGCAAGAAGCCTCTGCCCTGGCAGGACTACTTCTGCCTCAGCGATGAGGTCGCCACCTCGTTGCCACCTGGCTGGTATCTTCTGCCCAATCCCGATGGCCCCAGCCGCAGCCAGCTACGCACGGCACTCACCGAGGTCACAGACAGGCAGCAGCGTCTCCTGGATACCCTCGCCAACTCCGGAGGGCTCGGCGTCACAAAGGACGCTCATCCGGATGCCGACCCTTCACTGCCGGTCCCAGCGCTCATCAACGCCGGCCTGCTCGAACGCATCGACGAGGGCACCGTCCGCCTGCCCGCCACCGTTCGCGCGCTTATGCGTGGAGTCGGGCTTGCCGACGACGACGTCCCCCTGCGCCCCGAAACCCCCGCTACCCACGCGATCGCCAGCGGTAACGACCGTGCTGCCGCCACTGCCTGGGAAACTTTGCGACAGGCGACTGACCTGCTGGACTTGCTGGGAACCGACCCCGCGCCGACCTTGAAAAACGGTGTCATCGGAGTGCGGGAAACCCGCAGTCTCATCGAGGAGCTCGGCGTCGACATCTCGGAGTTGGCTCGCGGCGTGGCTAATCTCAGTGCAGCGGGCCTGGTTCATGTCGGCACTCCGCATCCGCTGCCACTGCACGACAGCGGTGGTGACTATTTCGCCCCCACGCTGGCAGCCGACGGCTTCCTCGACGCCGACCTGGTTGACCGGTGGGTGAGTTTGACGGTCGGCACTCGCACTAGCGACGCAGCTCCCTGGCGGGTCGACCAGCTCAATGAGGAAGGCAAGCGCATTGCTCTACTCTCCCCACAAGCTCGGCTCTCCGGGGTACCGTCAATCCGGGAAATGGTGCTGGCCTGCTGTGCGCAGGTGGCGTCGTCGGCAAGCGACAACGACATCGTTGCTCTGGCTGACCTGCGTGAATGCGCCGCCTACTACTACCCGATTACCAACGCGAGGTGCACGGACGAGACGCTCAGTGGCGTGGTCGACGAGCTGGTCGCCCTCGGCATCGTCGTGCGGGACCCGGGCGTGGAAACGATTTCCGTCGGCCTTAGCGAGGTTGGCAAAGCCATGGTCGCGCTCATCGAATCCGGCACCGCCGAGGCCTTCGACGATCTGCGTGCCGCCTGTAACAACCTCTTGCCACCGAACGCCTCGTACCTGATGGTTCAGGCGGACAACACCATCGTCGTACCGGGCCCCGCATCCCCGGAGATGGAACGCATGCTCAGTTCGATTGCGCAGCTGGAATCTCCCGGCCTCGCCAGCGTCTACCGCGTGACCGAAGACAGCCTTCGCGATGCCCTCGACGCCGGCATCAATGCCGCCGATATCTCGGAGTTTCTTTCGCGCTACGCCGTCGGCGAGGTGCCGCAGTCCATTACCTATTTGCTTGACGACGTCGCCCGCCGCCACGGTCGTCTCCGCGGTGGCCCCGCAGCTTCGTTTATCCGCTGTGACGATCCGGCCCTGCTGGCCTCATTCCAGAGTCACCAGGCTGGACAAAGCCTGGCGTTGCGGAAGATTGCCGAAACGGTGCTAATTAGCCAGGCCCCGCTTGCCCAGGTGATTGAGACCGCTAGAAATGCGGGCTTTTCCATCATCGCCGAAGATGCAGAGGGTTTGGTGCTGGATCTCGGTCGCGCTCCCTGCCGCATTGAGGCGCCGGCTCCGGTGCCCGCTGCGCGTACAACGATGCCCGAACCGGAACGCATCAGCCAGGCGTTGACGGCTATTGCCGATGGCAACCGTGCTGCTGAGCACGCCGGTAGTTCCAGTGGCGCTACGGCCAGTGGCAGCACTGCTGGGGTCTCTGGCTCGGCTGCAGATTCGGCGACAGGTACGGGGACAGCTGCCGGTGCCAGCACTAGCACCAATGGCACGAGCGACTACGCCTCCGGCACCGAAGCGTTCAAGCTTCTGCAGCGCGCGGCTCGCCATGGCGACGACCTGTATTTGAGCTACGTTGACCGCAACGGCAAACCCGGCCGCAAGCGCGTGCGCCCAGTCACCGTCTCCGGTGGGCAGGTCGATGCTATCGACCCGGCCACCAGTCAAGTGCTGCGCTTCCTGCTGCATCGCATTACCGAAGTACATCCTGTCGACTAGGCGGCGGGCGCGCGGACCGTCGTAAAGCGATGCAGAAGCGAATGTGGCGGTTCGGGATGATTCGAGCCCGTGACGCATCTTCTGCGTAATCGTGGCAGAATTGACCTTTAGCTTATTTTTGGTCGAATGTCTGCGAGGCGAGGAAATAATGGGTTTCGGTACGGGGCCGCTGATCGTCCAATCGGATAAGACGGTGCTGCTGGAGGTCGATAATCCGGAGGCGGATGCGGCACGCGCGGCGCTGGCACCGTTCGCGGAGCTCGAACGTGCTCCTGAACATGTGCACACCTACCGCATCACCCCGCTGGCGCTGTGGAATGCTCGCGCCGCCGGTCACGACGCGGAGCAGGTGGTCGATGTCCTCGAGCGCTTCTCCAAGTTCCCCGTCCCACAGCCGCTGCTTATCGACGTCGCGGAGACCATGGACCGCTATGGTCGCCTGAGCCTGACCAAGCATCCAGCTCACGGCCTTATTCTGGTCTCACACGACCCTGCGGTACTGGCCGAGGTGACCAAGCACAAAAAGATACGTCCGATGCTCGGTGAGCAAATCGATGCCGACACCTGGACCGTGCACCCCTCCGAGCGAGGCCGAATCAAACAGGAGCTGCTGAAGGTCGGCTGGCCTGCCAATGACACCGCCGGATACATCGACGGTGAGGCACACGCCATCGCTTGGCAGGGTCAGGGCACCGGAGGCCACGACACCTGGGAACTGCGCGACTACCAACGCATGGCGGCTGATTCCTTCCGCGAAGGCGGCTCCGGCGTCGTGGTGCTGCCCTGTGGCGCAGGCAAGACAATCGTCGGTGCAGCGGCCATGGTAGACGCGCAGCGCACCACGTTGATTCTGGTCACCAACACCGTCGCCGGCAGGCAATGGCGCGACGAGCTGCTGCGACGCACCTCGCTGACCGAGGGCGAAATCGGCGAGTACTCCGGCGAAAAGAAGGAAATTCGCCCCGTCACCATTGCGACCTACCAAGTGGTCACGCGCAAGACTAAGGGAGAATACCGCGCACTCGAGTTATTCGATTCCCGCGACTGGGGCCTCATCATCTATGACGAGGTCCACCTCCTGCCCGCTCCTGTATTCCGAATGAGCGCGGATCTGCAGTCGCGCCGTCGACTGGGGCTCACCGCTACCCTGGTGCGCGAAGATGGCCGCGAGGGCGATGTCTTCAGCCTGATTGGCCCGAAGCGCTACGACGCCCCGTGGAAGGACATCGAAGCCCAGGGCTGGATCGCACCGGCTGACTGCGTTGAGGTCCGCGTGACCCCAACCGAGTCCGAGCGCATGCTCTACGCCACGGCTGAGGCCTCCGACAGGTATCGTCTGGCCGCAACGACGCCGACGAAGATTCCCGTCGTCAAGCAAATCCTTGCCCGACACGAGGGCGAACCCGCTCTGGTGATTGGTGCCTACCTGGATCAGCTCGAAGAGATCGGCGAAGAGCTCGGCGTCGACGTCATCGAAGGAAAGACGTCCAACGCCAAACGCGAGGAGCTCTTTGGGAAGTTCCGGCGCGGCGAGATCAACACGCTGGTGGTCTCCAAGGTTGCGAACTTTTCCATCGACCTTCCCGAAGCCTCTGTCGCCGTGCAAATCTCCGGCACCTTCGGTTCCCGACAGGAGGAGGCACAGCGCCTGGGGCGTCTCCTGCGCCCGAAGTCCGATGGTGGTGGCGCCGTCTTTTACTCGGTGGTGACTCGCGATACGCTCGATACCGAATACGCAGCTCACCGCCAGCGTTTCCTGGCGGAACAGGGCTACGCCTACCGAATCGTCGACGCTGATGAGTACCTCGGGCCCTCCCTGCCCGGTGATTCCACCGCTAGCTCGGAATCCTAGAAAACTGGATAACTAAAGGACTGCCATGAACTTTCACTTCCCCGTCAACCGCGAGCACACCAACGCCAACAACGAGTACTACCGCGATGCCCGCCGACTGCTCATCTCCTCCGGCATTTTCTCTGCTCTGCTGCTCGTCGGCGCTGTGCTGGTTCTAATAGTTTTCGACCGCACGCCGTTTGTTATCGGCAGCGCGGTTGTGCTTTTCGCCCTCGCGGCTCTCTACGTCGGCGTTACCTTCCAGGTGCGACGCGCAATTAAGGATCCGCAAGAGCTTTACGACGAATCCCCGCTGGTTCCGGCCATGATTGCGCGTGTGGATGAGCGGACCATGGTGCTGATGACCCTGGTGGACATGCGTAAAAACCCCTCCGATGGCGAGCCCGTCCCGGCCCTGGCTACACGTACGGTCACCACGATTTCCGGTGTCCCCCGCCGCGTGGGCGCGAAGGTGCCAGCTGTTGCTGTGGCCGGTACACACAAGAGCCGCACCGAGTTCTACGACGAGATCACCCCAGTGCCGCTCGCGTGGTCCACTCCAGACAAGTCAATCATTGCCCAAGCCCAGCGCAATATTCCTGTCAACGATTGGAATGTGCTCGAACGCAACATCGACCGGGTGGAAGAGGTACACGCAACGAAGCGCAACCTCCTGCCGCTGAACTAGTCCGGGGGCTGTTAGCCCCCGACATTTTGGCACTGAACTGTTCTAGACCCGCCCCCGATTTCCCTTAGCAGCGCCCCCTCCGCGGTGCTCACATGCACGGCGAGAGCGCCATTGGGAACTGAAACGGATTGACTAGCTCTTGCCCCATGACTCTTCGTTCTGCCGGTCGATCGCTTCCTTATCGTATTCACCTGCCGGATCCTCTGGCAGCTCACGTTCCGTGTGAGTGGCCTCTAGAATGAACCGCGCCGCGTCCGTAATCTGTTCTCGCTGAACCTTTGGAACCGCAATCTGGTGAGTCGCCAAGAATACCGCCTGAGAGGCCTCTCCCCCTGCCTCCTCAACCTTCTTCAGGTACTCGGTAGCTGGCCGAACGACAGTATCGCGGGAGGCCGCCTGAACGTGGACACGCATGCTTCGCGACGGCTCATGCAATCCCGGTGACACTTCCTTTGCCGAATCATCAGAGGTGCCGAAGAATGCCTGCAACCACACCGCAGGAGCACCACGCAGGTCTAGAGCCGGGGCAACGAGCAACAGAGCAACCGGAGTGTCTTGACTAATCTGGTCCACCGCAGAAACAACGTTGTGGCCGCCTGAAGAGACACCATAGAGAACTATCGGGTTCTGATCACTGATGGGCATTGCACCCAATTTTTGAAGCTGCAACGAATCATCTGCAACAGATGCGACTACCCGCGCGATGTCATTGACGGCCTCAGATACTTTATGCTCTGGCGCGAGACGGTAATCCACATCCACAACAATTGCGCCCGATCGGGCTGCCAGGGCAGCCATATTTGGGCCGAAGGAATTCTCACGCAGACTGCCGTCACCCATCCAGAAAGCGCCGCCGTGTGCAGCAACTACCACAGACCCGGTTGGATCCTGCGGGACAAAAACCCGAACCGGAACGCTAGGACTATCCCCCACCGTCGTATCCGTCACCTCTACCTTGCCGTCGGCATACGCAAGGTATGGCGAAGAGTGGTTGACAGCCGCCCCCAGGACCATCATCGAACCGTGAATAATGGCGTCTGGCATACGAGCGCCGCGGTCATTGACTGACGCACGAGCCTTCTTAATGTCTTCCTCAGAGGCACCCAAGGGGACAACCTCGCTCAAGTAGGAATAGGCCGAGACGTGTTCTTCGAGCCATTCAATAAGCTGTTGTAGCTTACCTTCTTCGGTCGTTACGGGAGTGAAGTTGTCTTGAGCCTCGTCCTCAGAAGAAGCGAGGTTAACCACATCGGAGTTAGGTGTCTGATTAGTCATAGAGACAGTCTGCCACAGAGAGCCAACGAGGATTCACCAAAAGAGGAAACCGAGGATCCGATCGACGCTTAGTTAATTCCGTTTACCTGTGGGTAAAACAAAAGTGGGCCGCAGCACCCAACCCCACACAAGG
>NZ_KV836330.1:0-40658 GCF_001838335.1 Corynebacterium sp. HMSC075F02
AAAAGACACACTTTTCTTTACTTAACCCCCGACGCCCAGCGCACCACTAACCAAAAGCAAAAAACGCCAGCTCCAACCGGAACTGGCGTTTAGAATTGCGACCCTGACGGGACTTGAACCCGCGACCTCCGCCGTGACAGGGCGGCGCGCTAACCAACTGCGCCACAGGGCCATCATGATTTTTAGTGGTACTCCCAACGGGATTCGAACCCGTGTTGCCGCCGTGAAAGGGCGGAGTCCTAGGCCTCTAGACGATGGGAGCCCGACTTAACGCTGCAAAGAGTTGGCCACTCAATGGCATATTCCGCGTACATCTGCAGTGTATGAACATTGCAATTGCGCGCGCTCTTGGCAACGTAAAGAACTATAGAGGATAAGTACCCTTTTCCCAAAATCCACGGTTGAACTGGAGTTTCTTACTATTTCCGCGGACGCTACTAGTACTCAGATAAGCTCGCAATTATGGCAATTCCGGATTTCATTGTTCAGCTCCGCGAAAAAGTGGGCCACGCTCCGCTCTGGCTCCCCGGTGTCACGGCTATCGTCATTCGCGATGTTCCGCCGAATGCACCGATGTACGCCTTGCCCGAGGTCTTGCTGGTTCGTCGCTCCGATAATGGTGAATGGACCCCAGTCACCGGAATTATCGACCCGGACGAGCAGCCTCACGACGCCGCCGTGCGAGAGGTAAAGGAAGAAACGGGACTCGATGTCACAGTTGAGGCCCTGCTTGGAACTGGCGCCGTTGGCCCTATCGAACACCTCAACGGCGATGTTGCCTCATATCTGGATATCTCCATGCGCTGCAGTGTTGTTGGCGACGACGTCCCCTATGTCGCTGATGATGAATCCACTGATGTCGGATGGTTCCAGATCTCACAGATGCCACCGATGAAGCCACGCTTCCGCTTGATAGTCGCCGATGCAGTGGCGCAGCTCAAGCACCCGGCGGGCTTCAAGCCACGGATGGGCTACCACAAGCGGGAGAAGTAGGTGCCACAGAGGGCAAATACAGGCAAGATACGACAAAACCCCAGGCCGTTGATGACCTGGGGTTTTTCGTGCTTGTGGGCCCTGCGGGGCTCGAACCCGCGACCTGCGGATTAAAAGTCCGTAGCTCTACCAGCTGAGCTAAAGGCCCGCGCAACAAAATAGCCTAGCAATTACGCGCTTGTTTTTAATAATTGCCCTCCGGAGTTTTGCCCTGCCCGCGTCGATAAGTTCACGCCCCGGAACTTTTTACCCCTCCTGTCCGACTGAATTAATAAGCAGGAATACTGCGGACACTTGATGCAGGCTTCGACAAATCCGTCGGAGTACACGCATCGTTTATGTCTACTTTTTCAGTCGAGGAAACATGGATGTCGTCGATATATCTCGTTGGCAATTTGGCATAACCACCGTCTACCACTTCATTTTTGTCCCGCTGACAATTGGTCTAGCTCCGCTCGTCGCGCTCATGCAGACACTGTGGGCCACGACGAAAAATGACCTCTGGTACCGAGCGACACGATTTTTCGGCACCATCTTCATTATTAACTTCGCCATGGGCGTAGCCACGGGTATCGTCCAGGAATTCCAGTTCGGTATGAACTGGTCGGAGTACTCCCGCATGATCGGTGATGTCTTCGGCGGCCCGCTGGCTCTTGAAGGACTCATCGCGTTCTTCCTGGAATCCACCTTCCTGGGCCTATGGATTTTCGGCTGGGGGCGTATCCCCACCTGGATGCACACGCTCTCGATTTGGATTGTCGCTATTGCGGTGAATATCTCGGCGTATTTCATCATCGTCGCCAATTCGTTCATGCAGCATCCTGTAGGCGCGGTCTACAACCCGGAAACCGGCCGCGCAGAGCTTACAGACTTTGGCGCACTGTTGACCAACTCCACTGCCTTGGCAGCTTTCCCGCATGCCGTGGCCAGCTCTTTCCTTACCGCCGGCACGCTCGTTGTCGGCGTCAGTGGCTGGTGGCTGGTTCAGAGCCGCCGCGGTGGCCAGAGCAATACTGTTCACGAACGGACGTTTCACAAGTCCATGAAGGTCGGGCTCTGGACAACTGTGCTCAGCTCGCTGGCGGTGTTTATCACCGGCGATATCCAGGCCAAGCTTATGTTCGAGCAGCAGCCGATGAAGATGGCATCGGCCGAGTCCCTGTGCCACACGCAGACAGATCCAATGTTCTCGATTCTGACCGTCGGTACGCACAACAATTGCGACTCGGTGCTGCATCTCATCGAGGTGCCATGGGTGCTGCCTTTCCTGGCCGAGGGCAAGTTCAGTGGCGTCACGCTCCAGGGCGTGCAGGACCTGCAAGAAAAAGCTGAGGCGGTCTTCGGCCCAGGCAATTACTCTCCGAATCTGTTCGTCACATACTGGTCTTTCCGCGCCATGATTGGGCTCATGGTCGGTTCTCTGGCTATCGCGTTTTTCGCTTGGCTATTTACTCGCAAGGGGCGCGTGCCGACGGGCAAGCGAGCCCGCATTTTCGCCGCTTGCAGTATCCTCGCGATTCCGTTCCCGTTCTTGGCCAGCAGCGCTGGCTGGATCTTTACGGAGATGGGCCGTCAGCCCTGGATTGTGCACCCGAACCCGGATCACGCGGGCGACCCGCGCACCGAGCTGATTCGCATGACCGTCGATATGGGTGTGTCCGACCACGCACCGGCCACGGTGATTATCACCCTGGTGGGCTTTACCCTGCTCTACCTGATTTTGGCAGTGGTGTGGTTCTGGTTGATTCGCCGCGCAGTTATTGCCGGACCTCCGACCGAATCCGCTGAGGCTATCAACGCCATCGGCAATGACCCCGAGCACGCTGGCCCGTCGTCACCAATCGCTACCAATCTGGGCGCGATCATCTCGTCTCCGGTTCGATTCAACAAGGTCCATGCCCAGTCCGCTGCCAGCCCCGACTCCGAAGTCTCCGCGACTGAGGACACAAAGTAGATAAGGATGTATCTCTGACATGTTCGGATTAGATCTTCCCGTTTTGTGGTTTGTCCTGATCGCGTTCCTGTTCGCCGGCTACTTCCTTCTCGAGGGCTTTGACTTCGGCGTCGGAATGCTGCTGCCGTTCGTTGGCCGCGATGAACCGCGTCGTAAAGCGATGCTCGGAACTATCGGGCCGGTATGGGACGGCAACGAAGTGTGGCTAATTACCGCTGGCGGCGCGCTCTTCGCGGCGTTTCCGGAATGGTATGCGTCTATGTTTTCCGGCTTCTACCTGCCGCTCTTCCTGATTCTGGTGGCGTTGATTGTCCGTATCGTCGGGCTGGAATGGCGCTTCAAAGTCAACGATGAGCACTGGCGCGCCTGGTGCGACCGCGCGATTATCTTCGGCTCCTGGCTGCCTCCAATTCTGTGGGGCGTAGCGGTCGCGAACCTGGTGCGCGGTGTCCCGCTGAATGCCGACAAGAACTTGGACTCCGGCTTTAGTACCCTGCTCGGGTTGCTGAACCCGTACGCCCTGGTCGGCGGGATTGCGTTTGCGGCTGTGTTCGCTCTTCACGCAGTTACGTTCCTGCGGCTGAAGACCGCCGGCAAGCTACGCGACGAGGTCGGCAACGCCGCTCGAATTCCGGCACTGTCGGCGCTGATATTTGGCGGCGTGTTCCTCATCTGGACACAGCTGGGCTACGGAAAGACCTGGCTGTGGGCTGTTGTCGTCATCGCCGTCGCGGGGTTGGTCATTGCCATCTCCGCAACCGTAGGCAACCGCGATGGCATCGCTTTTTCCGCAACCGCGGTCACCGTAGTCGCCGTCACCACCGTTGTCTTCGGCGCCATGTACCCGTATCTGATGCCGACGACGCTTGCCGACGGCGTTTCCCTCGATATCTGGAATTCCGCCTCTAACCCTTACACGCTGAAAATCATGACCTGGACCGCGCTGGTGATTACCCCACTGGTGATTGCCTACCAGGCGTGGACATACTGGGTATTCCGCAAGCGGTTGATGGCTGAACGTAAGGTCTCGCAGTAGACCGTCCGTTGGAGGTTAGTTTCTAAAAAGTGGCACCTGTCGATCCGAAACTATTCAAGCTGTCGGCCCCAGCCTGGCGTTGGGTCATTTTCGCGGGCGCACTGACCGCCGCGAGCACAGGTGCCACAATCGCGTTGGGGCTGGCAATCGGCACTATTACGGCGCAGGTTCTGGGTGAGGCAACTCCTAATTGGACATTATTCGCGCTGATAGCCACGGCCGCTGTATTCGTTCGGGTGGCCTGCTCCTACGCGCTCGTGCGTTTCGGCCAATCTGCGGGTGCACGCGTGGCCACAGACCTGCGCAGCCGGGCACTGCGAGCCCTGGCTCTGCGCGATCCTCGCACTGTCGACACCGCGCACTGGCGCGCATTGCTTTCGGTCGGGCTCGATGGTGTGGCCGTCTACGTGGCGGAATTCCTCCCCGCACTGGTGGCCGCAGCGCTGGCTACCCCGATGGCACTGGCCGCGGTCGCTTGGTTGGACCTCCCATCTTTTGCCATCGCGGTTGTCACGCTGCCTCTTATTCCGCTGTTCATGTGGCTGGTAGGTCGCCTCACTGAGGGCCGCACAGAACGTCGTCTGGCCGACATCGGCACCGTGCGTGGCCAAATCCTCGACCTGGTCATCGGCCTGCCAACTCTCAAAGCGCACAACATGGCTGATGCCCCCAGCGAGGAAATCAAGCGCCTGTCGACCCGCCACCGGAAATCCACCATGGAGGTCCTGCGCATCGCTTTCCTATCCGCGTCGGTCCTGGAATTCCTCACCACCCTGTCAATCGCCCTCATCGCCGTCGGCATCGGTTTCCGACTTCTGGGAGGCCACATGACGCTGGCAACCGGCCTGGCAGTGCTCATCATCGCCCCAGAAATCTATGGCCCGGTGCGCCAGGTTGGCCAGAAATTCCACGCCGCCCAGGACGGTGTGGTCGCTGCCACCGAAGTCACGGAACTGTTAGACAAGGACGCTGGCCAGACTCCAAACTCCACAGACACCATCTCTGAAACTGTGGAAGAGGTGGCCGAAGGAACGTCGTCAAGCAGTGTCCCCAACGCCCCCACGGTCGTGTTCGAACGCCTTTCCGCGCCGGGGCGAGACGGCGTGCGGCCAAGTGAATTAAGCGCCATCGCGCGGCCGGGCACAGTGACGGTGCTGGCGGGGCCGAACGGCGTGGGCAAGACGACAGCGCTGCTTGCGGTCGCCGGCATCGTGCACGAGGGGTTGGAAGGCTCCGTAACTATTCGCGACGGCCAGCGCATTCTCCGTGACCAGGATCTGCTGCGGCGCATCGCGTGGCTGCCCCAGCGCCCAGTGTTGGACGCAGCGACGGTGGGAGACAATTCGCGGCGCTCGCTCGGGCAACGTCAGCGGGAGGCGCTTCGGCGCGAGCTTGCCGACGACACCCGCGACCTCGTCCTCCTCGATGAACCGACAGCTCACCTGGATACCGACAGTGCGCAGTCCGTGATTAGGCTCCTGCACGCACGTGCCCGGCGCGGAGCCACAGTGATTGCCACCAGCCATGATCCGCTGTTGATTGCGGTCGCCGACGGCGTGGTGGAGGTGCAGTCGCGATGACTACTCTGCAAGCGCTTCGTCGCCTGGTGAAACCCCGCGACCTGGTTTGGCCGGTGTTGGCGGGCACCATCACGCTGCTGTCCGCGCTGAGTCTGACCGTGGTGTCGGCGTGGCTGATTACGCGTTCTTGGCAGATGCCACCGCTGATGGACATCACCTTGGCGGTGACGTCTGTGCGCGCGCTGGGTATTTCGCGAGCTGCGTTTCGATACCTCGACCGGTTGGTCTCCCACGATGTGGCGTTGCGCACCGCCGAGCGCTCGCGCGTGAAGCTATGGGAGCATTTCGTGGCCGACCGTACGCTGGCGCTGCGTGAGCGTTCCGATATTGTCACAGCGCTTGGGGCGAATATTGACGCACTTGCCGATGCCGTCGTGCGATCAATAGTGCCCGCATTGGTGGCGCTGATGACCTCTCTCATCGCCGTCATTTTTGTGGCTCTACTCTCGCCTGCCGCTACGGTTCTCCTGGCGGTGGGACTGCTTCTGGCCGGCGGTGTTGCTCCTTACCTGACGTATCGCACCACTGCGCGCTCAAGTCAGCGTCGCGCGGCCGCGCTTCAGTCGCATGCCGCTGCCGTCGAAGCGCTGCTTTCCGACGCCGCCGGCCTGCGTATCCACGGCCAGTTGGATGAGGCAGTCTCTGCCGCGTCATCCTCCAGCAAAACGGTTGCGGCCATCGATGACGCCGCAGGTCGAGCAAATGCCCGCGCCTCCGCACTGAGCACCGCGGCTAGCGTGTTGACCGCTGTCCTGACCGTGGTCGTAGCGTCGTGGTTAGTGACGGATTCGGCCGGGGGCGCTGGCGGCGGTTTGCTGCACTCTCCCGAGTGGCTGACGGTTCTGGTTCTGGTGCCGCTGGCGGCTTTTGAGTCGGTTGGTCCGCTGCCAGCTGCTGCGCAAACACTGGCGCAATCGAGGGAAGCCTTGCTGACGCTCGCGTCAAGTGCGAGTGAATCAGGGGAAGCGGATGCCATGCGCTCAGCCCCAGTCCCCACAGCGCCAATCCACACGTCCCCGCTCGCTCAGAACCACCTGACAGTTCGGCCAACTCTGCAGGTTCAAGACTTAATCGTGGGCTACCCCGACGACAACAGTTCGAATACTGCGGAAGAGCCCGCTGCCCAGCCAGCTCAACTGCCGATGCAAAACTTCGAGGTTACCTTTGGCGACTACCGGGAGATCACGGCGCCGTCGGGAAGCGGAAAGACCACGCTGCTGAAGACAATCGCCGGACTAATCCCGCCGGTTGCGGGCACGGTGACTATCACTGACGGAGACGGACGCGAGCTGTGGCGCAGTGCGACAAGTGCCGGCGAGCCCCACGAAAGCACGCAGCAGTGCGACCTGGTGCGCTTCGTCGCCGAGGATGAGCACATCTTCGCCACGACTGTGCGGGACAACATCTCTATTGGTAACCCGCAGGTCAGCGACGATGACATCTACTCCGTACTGGACGCCGTGGGCCTGCGCAATTGGGTCGATGCCGCACCCGACGGCCTGGACACGATTCTGGACAGCGGCGCGGACAGTCTCTCGGGTGGTCAGCGGCGCAGGCTCATTCTCACCCGGGCACTTGTCAGCACAGCGCCAATCCTGCTTCTCGACGAACCCACCGAACACCTCGACGAAGAGTCGAACCACATCCTGGAAATTCTTCGGAATACCACCGACCTGCCCGGTGGGAGGGGTCGCCGGACGGTGATCGTCGTCAGGCATCCGCGGACGCAGCGCTAACCGGGGCGATTCAACCGGCCGCCCAAAACAGATTCGAAAACGGCAGTTCAGCGTGACACAATACTGTACGTGTTAGATACCTCCACGAGTCCACTCAGCGCCGCCAAGCCCGCCGATGCCACGTCCGCGCACATGCACATCGGCCCCTTTGAGCTCGCTTCCCCCGTGGTACTCGCTCCGATGGCCGGTGTCACCAACGTGGCATTCCGAACGCTGTGCCGCGAGCAGGAGCTGCAGCGTACAGGCACGGTCTCGGGCCTCTATGTCTGCGAGATGGTCACCGCGCGAGCACTGGTCGAGCACAACGAGAAGACCATGCACATGACCACCTTCGCGCCTGACGAAAACCCGCGCAGCCTGCAGCTCTACACCACTGACCCGAAGTGGACCTACGAGGCCGCAAAGATGATTGTCGACGAAAACCTCGCCGACCACATCGATATGAACTTCGGCTGCCCGGTACCGAAGGTCACTCGCAAGGGCGGCGGCTCGGCACTGCCGTATAAGCGCCGTCTCTTCGGCAACATCGTCGCCGCAGCGGTAAAAGCCACTGAGGGCACGGACATCCCGGTGACCGTGAAATTCCGCGTCGGTATCGACGACGAGCACCACACGCATCTCGATGCCGGCCGCATCGCCGCTGAGATGGGCGCCCAGGCTGTGGCTCTGCATGCCCGCACCGCAGCGCAGCGCTACTCCGGCCACGCTGACTGGTCGCAGATCGCGCGGCTGAAGGAGCACATGGTCGACTCCGGCTACAGCGATATCCCGGTGCTTGGCAACGGCGACATCTTTGCCTCCACCGATGCCCGCAAAATGCTCGACGAGACCGGCTGCGACGGTGTCGTCGTCGGTCGCGGCTGCCTTGGCCGCCCGTGGCTGTTCGCGCAGTTGTCCGCCGAGCTGCGTGGCGAAGAAGTGCCACCGGCACCAACATTTGGTGAGGTCGCGGGGATTATCCGTCGTCACGCGGAACTGCTCGTGGAGCACGAGGGCGAACGTAAGGGCTGCCGCGACCTGCGCAAGCACATCGCCTGGTACCTGCGCGGTTACCCTGCCGGCAGTGAGGTGCGGAAGTCTCTTGCGCGCGTCGATTCGCTGGCAACGCTCGACGAGATTCTCGCACCGCTTTACGACGGCCCCAGCGCCCACGCCCGCCCGGAGGACGCCGACGGCGCCCGCGGCCGACAGGGGTCCCCTGCAAAGGTGGTCTTGCCGGAGGGCTGGCTGGACGACCCGGAGGACGACACCGTGCCCGAGGGCGCGGAGATTATGCACTCCGGTGGCTAAGCTTCGGTTCTGAGCGAGTGTTTACATAACTTTACGAGGGGTAATTGGGGGCTCCCCACTAACGCGCGACGTTGTTGAGGATTGCCTACTATGGAACGCATGCGCACTGTCTACCGAGAACAAATGGACAACTTGGCCCACAGCCTGATTGTGATGTGTGACCGAGTTGGCTCCATGCACAAGCTTGCGAACAAGGCCCTCTTCGAGGCTGATTTGGTCTCGGCTGAAACAGTTCTTTCCCAGATTGATTCTCTTGAGGACCTACGCCAGGATGCGGAGCAGCGAGCCTTCGAGCTGTTGGCCCGCGAAGCTCCTGTGGCTGGTGATCTCCGACAGATTGTCAGTGGCCTCTACATTGTCGAGGACATCTCCCGCATGGGCGCGTTGAGTGTGCATATTGCCAACGTTGCCCGGCGTCGCCACCCGAACAAGGCACTGCCGGAGCCCGTGGAGGGGTTCTTCCGCGAGATGGCCTCCGTATCTGAACAGATGACGCACGAAACCCGTCAGGTGCTCATCGACTACGACGTTGACCAGGCATTGGCCTTGGATAAGACCGATGACAGCATCGATGACATTCACCAGCACCTGTTTACGCTGACCAACGACGATAATTGGCCGCACTCCCCTGCGCAGACAGTGGATGTCACTCTGCTGAGCCGCTTCTACGAGCGTTACGCGGATCACGCTGTCGAGGTTGCCGCCCGGATTATTTACCTGGCCACCGGTTACAAGCGCGATGTCTACCTGGACAAGCTTGAGGACGAACGCGACCAGCGCAGCTTTAACCAACGCCTGCAGGCCTTGGAGCGTCACCTGCGGATGTAGGTCCGTGAAGTTGCAGGCTGTTGGGGGTTGGGCTGTAGGGCTGCTGGGCGGGGCTGGGTGTTGGGCTGAGCTGTAGGGATGTTGGGGGTGGCTGCTGGCCTGGGGCGCGGGTTTTTAGGCCGGAGTGGAGCCGTTTTTAAGCCACACCAGGCTAAACACCTCCCCAGCCACAACACCGCCTCAAACCGAGAAACTGACTAGGTTTATGACACTTTACTGTGAGTAAACGCTATTCATCTGACATAAACCTAGTCAGTAACTGCTTGATCCCGCCACAAAAACTGTTTTCCCCGGCACAAATCACCTCCGCGGTTAGACAATCAGGTGGCAAAACATGTGCGCGACATAGCAATCTCATAAACTGCAACAACAATAAGAGCCCCGTACCTCGCGTGAACACGCGTGAGGTACGGGGCTCTTTCTTTTGCTTATTACGGCATACGCCAAGCGTTTAACCGAAGCGACCGGAGATGTAGTCCTCGGTTTCCTTCTTGTCTGGATTCTCGAAGATCTTCTTGGTCGGGCCAACCTCAACCAGGCGACCCGGCTTACCGGTTGCCTCGAGGGAGAAGAATGCGGTCTGATCGGACACACGAGCTGCCTGCTGCATGTTGTGGGTCACGATGACGATGGTGAATTCTTCCTTCAGCTCATGAATCAGGTCCTCGATTGCCAGAGTGGAAATCGGGTCCAGTGCGGAACACGGCTCGTCCATCAGCAGAACTTCCGGCTCAACTGCAATTGCGCGTGCGATACACAGACGCTGCTGCTGACCACCAGAGAGGCCGCCACCCGGCTTGTCCAGGCGGTCCTTGACCTCATCCCAGAGGTTGGCGCCGCGCAGGGACTTCTCGGCAACCTCCTGGAGATGAGCCTTGTTCTTAACACCGGCCAACTTCAGGCCAGCCACGACGTTGTCCTCGATGGACATGGTCGGGAACGGGTTCGGACGCTGGAACACCATACCGATGGTGTTACGAACAGAGACCGGATCGATCTTCGGGCCATAGATGTTTTCGCCGTCGAGAAGCACCTCGCCAGTGACGTAGGCACCCGGGATGACCTCGTGCATACGGTTCAGCGAACGGAGCACGGTGGACTTACCACAGCCGGACGGGCCAATGAATGCGGTAACGGAACGCGGCGGGACGTGCAGGTCGACGTTCTGCACAGCGTGGAAATCGCCGTAGTAGATGTTGACATCGTTAAGGTCTAGGCGCTTAGCCATGGTCTTTCAAAAACCTTCCTTGAAATAGCGGACGTTAGGCGCCCAGCATTAACTGCTCTTGACGGAGAACTTGGCGGATATGACGCGCGCCAGGATATTGATGAGGGCAATGATGAGAACCAGCGTGAGCGCTGCGCCCCACATCTTGTCGAATGCCGCACCGGTATTACCGGCCTTGTACATGTCCAGCATGAACAGCGGCAGCGAGGACTGCGACTGGCCGAACGGGTTATAGGTGATGATTCGTGAGGTTGCAACCAGGATCAGCATCGGTGCGGACTCACCCATGACGCGGGCGACGGCCAGCATGATGCCGGTGACGATGCCCGACAGTGCGGTCGGGAGCACGATCTTCAAAATGGTCTTCCACTTCGGAACACCCAGAGCGTAAGAGGCTTCACGCAACTCGTGCGGAACGATGCGCAGCATTTCCTCGGTGTTGCGGACAACGATTGGCAGCATCAGCAGAACCAGCGCCAGCGAGACGGCGAAGCCGGAGCGACTCATGCCGAACATGACCACCCACATCGAGTAGATGAACAGCGACGCGACAATCGACGGCACACCGGAGAGAATGTCGACCATGAAGGTGGTGACCTTGCCCAGGCGGGAGTTACCTGCGTACTCGACCAAGTAGATGGCGACGAAGATACCGAACGGCACGGTCATGAGAGTAGTAACCAGAGCCTGAACCAAGGTACCGACGATTGCATGCGCAACACCGCCGGCAGACGCACCAACGGTGACACCGCGCTGGGATGCAGTCCACCACTCACCACTCAGCAGTGACGGGGTACCTCGGACGACAAGCTCGAAGAGAACCCACACCAGCGGGACCAGAGCAAGAGCCATGCAGAAGTAAATCAGGACCGTGGAGACGCTGTCCGCCACCTTGCGGGAACCCTTAATCTGGGTGAATGCCGACTCGGTGGTGGGGACCATGTCTGCAGGGCCGTGAGGCGAAGAATCAGTAGTTGAACTAGTCATTGTTACTTCTCGTTTCTTTTCCTACGACCTTGCTACTTCTTCGCAATCATTCGGGCTGCGGAGTTGACCACGAAGGTCAGCAAGAACAGCACCAAACCTGCGGACATGTAAGCGCCGGCCTTGAGGTTGTCATTGAACTCCGGTGCCGCATTAGCAATTGCGGTTGCGAAGGTGGTACCACCGTCGAAAAGCGAGCCACGGAATGCCGAGGACGGGGAGATTACGAGGTACAGAGCCATCGTCTCACCGAGGGCACGTCCCAGACCCAGCATCGAGCCGGAGATAAAGCCAGAACGACCGAATGGCAGAATAGCCAGCTTGACCATCTCCCAACGGGTCGCACCGAGAGCCAGCGATGCCTCAATGTGACCACGCGGGGTCTGAACAAAGACCTCACGGGTGGTAGCCGCAATAACCGGCAGAATCATAATTGCCAGCACAATGCCACCGGTGAAGAGGTTTCGACCGGTCTCGAATGCCGGCGAGTTTGGGTACAGGGCAAACATCGGGATAAAGCCCAGCGTCTTAGCCAACCACCCGTACAGACCAGCCAATGCCGGACCGAGAGCCATAAAGCCCCACAGACCGTAAACAATCGACGGCACTGCGGCCAGCAAATCCACGAGGTAACCCAGCGGCTTGACCATCTTCTTTGGAGCATAGGCAGTCAGGAAGATGGCAATACCCAGCGCAACCGGCATAGCCAGAATCAGCGCCAGGATGGAAACCGCGACGGTCACCAGAAACATGTTCGGAATACCGAAGTACATGGCGGAGGTATCCGCCAGGTTCCATCGTTCGGTGTAGGTGAAGAAGTTCGCTTCGTTACGGGACATTGCCGGAACTGCGCGCAGGAGCAGGAACACTGCAATTGCGATGATGGCAGCAGTCACCAATGCGGAAGATCCTACCGCCAGAATCTTGAAGATTCGGTCACCAGGACGAACAACGCCGGTCTGAATGGCTTGCTCTTCCGAGCTCTCGTCGCCGGAGGAATCCACCTGCGGTGCTGAGGACTGCAACAGACTGCTGTCTACAGCCTCCTGCTTCCCTTCAATGGGAGTCGAGGAACTCATGATCTCATTTCCTAAGTAGAAGTGATTTGTGCTTCAACGCACATGAAGACCGATTGGCCTCAGTACCCCTCTACGAGCGGTACCCAATCAACTGAGGTGTCGATATATAAAGCCAACCGGTCTACGTCAGGTTTTCGGCCTACAGCTCAAATCTGCGTGGCCGGCTGAAGTGACCCTCGCGCCAACTGGGGTAACGACAGAGCTCACTCTGCTTTCACCCGCGTTGCACGCAAAGAATTACTTGATAGCGTCAACCGCTGCGGACAGCTTGTCCTTGAACTCACCTTGAACCGGGATGTAACCCAGCTCTTCGAGCTCTGGGCCCTGGCCCTCTTCCAGAACAACCTTCAGGAAGTTCTTAACCAGGTCACGAGTCTGCTCGTCGTAACCAGCGGAGCAGACGATTTCGTAAGTGGTCAGAACCAGCGGGTAAGCGCCTTCCTCATCCATTGCGAACAGAGCGTCGGTGTCAACAACCATGTTGTGACCCTCAGTCTTGAACGTGACGGAATCCAGAGCCTTACCGACGGTGTCGTTGTTCAGCTCAACCGG
Source organism: Corynebacterium sp. HMSC075F02 (assembly GCF_001838335.1). NCBI lineage: Bacteria > Bacillati > Actinomycetota > Actinomycetes > Mycobacteriales > Corynebacteriaceae > Corynebacterium > Corynebacterium sp. HMSC075F02. Next base: position 13,261 of record NZ_KV836330.1, read on the forward strand.
ACCATGACCGAAGTCCATCTTGGCGATGCCCAGGTCCTTGTCCTCAGCGAAGCCAGCCTCGACGTAGGTGATAGCACCGTCGATGTTGGCGACCTCGTTGACAACACCAGCCGAGCCGTTAGCACCCTGGCCAGTAGCAGTCGGGAAGGACTTGGAAGCCTCGTGCTGCCACTGCTCCGGAGCAGCTGCGCTCAGGAACTTCATGAAGTTATCAGTAGTACCGGACTCCTCAGAGCGGTAGACAACCTTGATGTCCTTCTCCGGAAGATCGACACCCTCGTTGACCTCAGCGATCTTCGGGTCGTTCCACTTGGTGATCTTGCCGTCGAAGATTTCAGCAACCAGAGCCGGGGTCAGAGCGACGTCAACACCCTCGAGGTTGTAGGCAACGGCAACCGGACCGATAACCATCGGCAGGTGCCATGCTTCATTGCCGTCGCAGCGCTTCTTAGCCTCTGCGACCTGGTCCTTGCCGTCCTTCTCCTTCAGCGGGGAGTCAGAGCCAGCGAAAGCAACGGTGCCGGCAATGAACTGAGTCTGACCGGAACCAGAGCCAGATGCGTTGTACGACAGGGTCGAGCCGGTCTCTTCAAACTTGGTGGCAAACAAATCCATGGCGCGCTGCTGCGAGGTAGCGCCCTCGCCCTGCAGCTCACCGGTGACGTCAGCCAGACCCTCAACGTTAGAAGCGCCTTCGCCGCCCTCTTCAGAGCAAGCAGCCAGGGTAAGGCTTGCAACAGCGGCCAAACCAATGACAGATGCCGCACGGTTCTTCTTCAGCACAGTAAATCCTCCGGGGTTTTACACAATGAGTGAAACAGTTCACGTGGAACCGCCACACTCCGGTCCACTGCGCTGAACCTATCTACCGATAGTAACCGGAACCTGTTCAGAACATTAACAATTGGTGAACGGCGCAAGTAATTCTTTATTTATCCTCATTTTCCCTGTAAGAGGCCCTAAAATGCGCCCCTGAAACACTGAGGATTGGACAGCATCTCCTCAAAAACACAAGAATCATTGCCCCCGCGCCAGAGGAAAACCACCTAAAACTGAGATAAAGCTAAGCTCCCCCTTCAACAACTCGCCTTCAATAACTCCCCCAATAAACCGAACCGTCGCATCTACGCGCCGTACATCACATCACGGCGGGCCACCTCGAAACCGACCGCACGGTACGTGCGCACTGCCGGCGCATTGTCGCCTTCCACATAGAGAATTACCTTTTCCGCTCCCCGGTTCCGGAGATAGGAAAGCCCAACATTGGTCAGCCATCGCCCCAGGCCACGTCCGCGTGCCTTCGAGCTCAGCCCGATCACATACACCTCACCAGTTGGCACAGACTCCTCGGCGTGCCACTTCGTCCAGTGGAAACCGCAAATCTCCTCCGCACTGTCGCGCGCCCCGGCCACATCCGCAGCAAAGAAAACGCCCTCCGGGTCGAACCACTGCACGTTTCGAGCTCGATCGAGTTGTGGCTGCGACCAACCACCCTGCTCCGGATGCCAGTCAAACGCCTCGTTATTCACAGCCAACCACGCCCGATCCACGGCCGCCTCACCCCACTTCGCACGTGCCGCAGTCAGGGTTAGCGCTTCAACATCATCACGCTTATCGACGTCCCCCGCCGCCTTCTCCAACGCTGAGCTCGAAATGGACATCTGCAACAGCTCGCGGATGACCTTGCGTCCCGTCAACTCTGCCAAACGACTGGCACCGGCAACATCTCCGTGAGCCCAGATAGGCAGGCGCTCGCCGACCTCAGCATCGATGTGCGCTAGCAGCTTCGCCCCCACTCCTTGCTTACGAAACTCCGGATCAACAACCATCTCCACTGCATCCGGCGCAACGGCTGCCAGGCCCAAGTAACGGTCGTTCTCAATAATCGCAAAGTGTCGATGCCCGAAAGAGTCGTCGTCAAGCCCTCGGACGAAAGCCTCGCCGAACGCCTCCACGCCGTCGGTGGAGTGGGCGTGCTGCAGCAGCGTACTGGCGACGGTGGTGTCTACGTCAAGCAGTTCGGTTACGTTCATACGCCCCACCCTATACACAGCAGCGAATTCAACACTTCCCCGATGTCGTCTGAGCCAAAAGCGATGGGGTACTAATAGAGTGTGTCCATTTCCCGACGACAGAAGAAGATCGGTGGCTCTATCCTCGCCGTTGCCGCGCTGGTAGTCGCCACCGACATGGGCTTCGCCAGCCATGCGGAGTACAAGCTCTCCGAGCATATTCAGGAGACTGCTCAGCTGGAGATGACCCCATACGTCGCCATTGGTGGCAAGGCCTACTTGTCTTCCTTTGTTACGGGTAAGTGGAGCTCCGTAACCTCGCGCATCCGCGATGTCGAGGTGCCCGACTTCGGCTTGGTATCTCTGGAGTACGGAGCTTCCAACGTTAAGATCCCGGCATCGGCAGTGCTCAGCGGTAATTTCCCAGAATCGCCGACGAAGCAGTACTTCACTAAGCTCTCGCTCGACGGTGTCTCTCTGGGAAACAAGCTGGGACTGACCGATTTGAGCATCCAGAGCCTGAAGGACTCCTCCCCCACCGGCGGCTGGGAGACCGAGGCTATCTTCGAGGCCACGCCAGCCGGATGGCAGGGAAAAACCCAGGTTACGGCGAAGTTGCGCATTGTCAGCCGCGACGTGGTCATTACGCCGATGGAGATTATTTCTGCGCCCTCGTCCCCAACGGATTCTAAAAGCCACATCAAACCTGAGCTGTCTGAGGCTGATACGCAGCACATCATGGACACCTTCGCTCTGACGCTGCGGGATTCAGAGATACCGATGGGCATGCCGGCGACTCGCGTGTACGTGTCGGGCGGTTCTATCACCATCGAAGGCGAACAGATTCTGTGCACCGTGTCGCCAACAAACTTCATGCCGCCGACATCCCAGCAGGATGCCGAGGCGTCAGCTCAATCCACGGAGAAGCTGCCGGAGAAGAACTGTCGGGTGCGTCGCTAAGGCCGTCGTCAAGCATCGCCGTTAAGCGTCGGTGCAGCGTTAGCACCATGCGACAACAGCCCATACATGGCCACAAGAGCTTCAGCGGTAGAGTGTGAAGCATGACCGAGAAGAATGGCAGCAACCAGACAGACGCCGCTGCACAGGAGCCTGCAGCTGCGGAAGCCCCTCGCCTCGACGGCAACGAGGCCATCAACCGCGCGGCCGAACAGGCCAAGAGCACCGCTACGCGCAACATCACTGAGCTTGAGGGGCTCCCGATCCCCGACGAGACCGCTAACCTGCGCTTCGGCCCGAATATTCACGACGGCCTGCTGGCACTACTGCCGCTGGTCGGCGTGTGGCGCGGTGAGGGGCAGGCGAACACTGTCGTCGACGGCGAGTACAGCTTCGGCCAGCAGCTCATCTTCAGCCACGATGGCGAGAACTACCTGAAGTATGAGTCGCGCATCTGGAAGCTGGACGAAGAAGGCAAGCCGACCGGCCCTGACCAGCGCGAAACAGGATTTTGGCGCATTAACAACGAGGACGAGATTGAGTTCATCTGCGTCCACTCCACCGGCGTCACTGAGATCTACTACGGCAAGCCGGTTTCCGAGCGTGCATGGGAACTGCAGGCAGCCTCCACAATGGTCACTGCTACCGGTCCTGCATCCCTTGGCCCGGGCAAGCGCCTCTACGGTCTGATGCCGAACAACGATCTCGGGTGGGTGGACGAGCGCCTGCGGGATGAGGAATTCGCTCCCCGCATGTCCGCGCAGCTCAAGCGCTACGCGGGCTAGGTTCTCCCCGCTTTACGACGGGCGTTGTGTGGCCTTACTGCGTCGCCCAACTGCATCAAGCCCTACTATTTGGGGCCCTACTGCGTCGCCAGCGCCTTGTCACACAGGTCGCGGAATTCCTTTTCCGCGATTGCATCCGGCTGCCGGATGGGCTCACCATCGATGGACTTAACCACGACCGCGATACGCACCGAAGACACCAGCCATACCGCATCGGCGGTGAATAGGTCCCCGGGCACCAGGACCGTCGGGGTGACTTTCCAGCCGCAGTTGGCGGCTGTTTCAAACAGCGCTGCCTGAGTTGTGCCCGGCAGCACTCCTTCACCGGGGTTGGGAGTCAGCAGTTCATTGCCGCGCTGAACGATGATGGTCGATGTTGGGCCTTCCAAGAGCTTGCCCTCTGCGGACGTGAAGATGACATCGTCAAAACCCTTGGACTTGGCATAGCGCAAAGCGGCCATATTAGCTGCGTATGACAACGTTTTCGCGCCGATGAGCGCCCACGGTGCACGGGAGCCAAGGTCGAGCGAGAAACCGCGCTCTGCAAGCATGACCGATACCGGCTTCAGACGGTTTTCCGCCACCTTTTCCGCGGAGCTAGCCAAAACGTAGCCAGTCGGCTCTCCGGTGGACTCACGACCACGCGAGTACACCCACCGCAACGTCGCATCCCCCTCAATTGACCTATCGCGCAACTCCTGTAGTGCGACCTCGGTAGCCGCCCGCCACTGCTGCAGATCTGGGGTTGGCAAATCCAGCATTAGCGCTGACGATGCGAATCGCTTCTCGTGCCGGTCAGTATTACAGGTATGACCACCCCTGACCAGGAGTGTTTCAAAAACTCCGTCGCCGCGAATAGCTCCGAGATCATCCGCGTAGAGGAACGGCTGTCCTGCCTCGACAGCAATCGGGCCGCCGTCTGCGAAGACGTCGATAAGCACTAGAGAAGAAAGCGAATCCGTCATACACACAAGCTTAATCCATGCTTAATTTGAGGATTTCTGGTTAACATGAGGGAGTGAGTGTTGAGTATGTAAGTCCTTTGATGTCTCACGTGGCTGGCGCCGCTGCCCTCGAACTGGGCGGACAGATGGAAGGTTTGGAGAAGGCCTCAGAGAACGCCCCAGACGGAAACTCAGCGAAAAACGTTGAGCAAACCACAGGGCAAGCTAGCGTGGCATGGCACTACGGCCGTCCGCTGGTAGAGCAACGTCACCTGCAGGAGGACTGCGGCGTAGTAGATCGCTCGTACTACCGCGTTATTGAGGTCACTGGCGAGGATCGCCTGACCTACCTCAACACACTTTTTTCGCAGAAGGTCGACGAAGCCGCTCCCGGCACTGTCACTGAAGCACTGAACCTGGATGCAAACGGTCACGTTCTCCATCACATGACGTTGACTGTTTTGGACGATTCCGTGCTTATCGACGTGCCCCCTGCCGGCTTCGACTCCCTGTTGAAGTACCTGAACATGATGGTGTTCTGGTCCAAGGTGGAAATTGCTGAGGTAGAAAGGGCGATTATTTCCGTCATGGGGCCGAATGCCCCTGAGGTCCTGGTAGCCGCTGGTCTCGCATTCCCGCAGGTGGGTAAAGCTACGACTGTGGGACATTCCTACGTCCGGCACCTGCCGTGGCCACGCGGCGGGCGTGTGGATGTGCTCGTACGCCGACAGGATTTAGTCGGTGCTTGGGACGCGCTGGTGGCCGCTGGCGCCTCCCCAGTCGGCCTGATGGGCTGGGAGGCCGAACGCGTAGTCTCCTTGCGGCCCGAGCTGGGAATCGACGTAGACGAGAAGATGATTCCGCATGAGGCTCCCCGCTGGATTGCTTCTGAATTCGACACGGCTGCCGTGCACTTGGACAAGGGCTGCTATCGCGGCCAAGAGACGGTATCACGTGTCCACAATGTTGGTCGCTCCCCACGAGTTTTGGTGATGCTGCAGCTCGACGGCTCGGCCACCCTGCCGGAAACCGGCAATCCAGTGATGATGGGCAAGCGCGCCGTGGGCCGCGTGGGCACCGTCGTGCAACATGCCGATTACGGCCCGATTGCTTTGGCTCTGCTTAAACGCTCAGCTCAGGAGCGCGAGGGCCTTGTGGTGGGTGACTGCGCCGTGGCCGTCGACCCTTCCTCCATCGACCGCGTTGAGCAGCTGCCGCCGGGCCGTGTGGCCATCAACCGCCTGCGTGGGAAATAGGTAACAGGAAATAGGTAAAGCCACCAGACAGAGTGGTGAAAAAATAACTTTTTCCATTCTTTTTCAGAAAGGACATTTCCCCAGGCCACAGCACATATTGAGTTGTCTGAGCGCGAGGACACGACCCACTATGGGCCTCCCCGCGTAACCCCTTCGTCTAAAAATCGGCTATGGTGTCTTACAGGAATTAACGCAATAAGACATAAGTGGGTCGGCCGTATCCCCGTGCCGCCCCACGGATTACACAAGGGGGTCAGGCCATGGGTCGCGGCCGTGCGAAAGCAAAGCAGGCGAAGGTTGCCCGTCAGCTCAAGTACGATTCACCAGAAATGGATTTGGAACGTCTGCAGCGGGAACTCGTCGGCAAGTCGAACGAGTCCGATCGAGACGACTATTACTCTGACTGGGAGGAATGGGCCTCAGGCGCTGGTCGCGACAGCTAGCGCAAGCTAACCGCTGTCGTATTTTCCGCAAAGCGTTTCTATTTCAATAAAGCAAGCACCCACCAACGATTCCGTTGGTGGGTGCTTGCTTTTGCTTAGTCGACTGCGTTTATGTTCCGCCGATTATGTTCGGCGGTGGCGGATCAATCCGAGTTACTGACTGCGTTTATGACAAAAATCGCCCGAAAAACGGCTCGAAAGTGTCATAAACTCATACAGTTTCACATTTGCAGCCCGTGGTTTTCTGGGATCTCCGTTGTGCAACCCAGAATCTAGACCGCCCCGTCGCATCAGTAGGCCGCCCTCCACGGCAGACCAGCCGGCCCAGTCCCCGGCCGCCCGTCGCAGTAAACCGACGGCCGGCCGACGCTTAGAAGCGCGGGTGGCTGCCGCGCAAAACAGCCCCGTCCTCGCCAGCCTCGCTCTTGCGGACAGTACCCAGCTCCCAAGCGTTGATGTGGCGGGCAGTCAGCAGAGCCAGGGCACGATCGCGGTCCTCTGCGGAAACAATCGCAACCATGCCAACACCCATGTTGAAGGTCTTCTCCATCTCCTCGCGGGAGACGTTGCCGAGCTCAGCAATGGTCTTGAAAATCGGACCCGGGGTCCAAGTTGCGCGGCTCATGTCGGCGGTCAGGCCTTCCGGCATGATGCGAACCATGTTGCCAGCCAATCCACCACCGGTGACGTGGCAGAAAGTGCGGACCTCGGCCTCGTTCATGAGAGCCAGGCAATCCTTCGCATAAATCTTGGTTGGCTCCAGCAGCTCCTCACCGAGGGTGCGCCCGAAATCCTCGACATAACCGTCGAGCTCCAGACCGGCCTTCTCCAGGAGAACGTAGCGAGCCAGCGAGTAGCCATTGGAGTGAAGTCCAGAGGACTCCATGGCGATAATGACATCGCCCTCACGCACGCGGTCCGGGCCGAGAAGCTTGTCCTCTTCCACGACACCGACGCCGGTAGCTGAGACATCGTACTCACCCGGTTCCATCACACCCGGGTGCTCTGCAGTCTCGCCACCCAGGAGCGCGCAACCCGCCTGGACACAACCCTCGGCGATGCCGGAAACGATCTCGGCGACGTGCTCCGGCACGACCTTGCCAATTGCAATGTAGTCCTGCAGGAACAGCGGCTCGGCACCGCACACGACCAGATCATCGACGACCATGGCGACCAGGTCCAGGCCAATGGTGTCGTGCTTGCCGACGGCCTGCGCCACGGCCAACTTGGTCCCCACACCATCGGAGGATGCGGCCAGCAGCGGCTTTTCGTAGTTGCCCAGTGCAAACAGGCCGGCAAAACCACCGAGCCCGCCACGGACCTCTGGGCGAGTGGCCTTCTTGGCAATCGGGGCGAATAGTTCAACAGCGCGGTCGCCGGCTTCGATGTCGACACCGGCTGCAGCGTAGGAAGCACCAGAAACGTTCTCGGTCATTAGAGGCTCTCGCTTTAAACTTTCTCCCCCGGGCGGCGTTACTGCCGTATCCGGGAGTATTGGCGGACCAGGAACAAAGCAACGGCTGCACTCCACGGCACCGCTTGCGCTTCGTTCTCGGTTCAGTTCTCGTAGTTCATTCTAAGGAGGTTTCGAGGCTAATTGCTCGTTGCGGCTTTGGCAGCCTGGGCTGCCTGCATCCTCTCCACAGCTGCCGCATTCGGATTGCCCTCCGGCAGCCCCAGTGGGTATTTGCCATCGAAGCAGGCACAGCACACTTCGCTCTTTGCCTGTTCGGAAGCGGCGACCATGCCATCGATGGAGACAAATCCCAGGCTGTCGGCGCCAATCGCGGTTGCGATACCGGCGACGATGTCATTCTCATCTACGCCGTTGGCCAACAGCTCGCCCGGAGAGGCGAAGTCAATGCCGTAGAAGCACGGCCATTTCACCGGCGGCGCGGCGATGCGCACGTGCACTTCCTTTGCACCGGCCTCACGCAGCATGCGAATCAGGGCACGCTGAGTGTTGCCGCGGACGATGGAGTCATCGACCACGACCAAGCGCTTACCGGCGATAACTTCCTTCAGTGGGTTCAGCTTCAGTCGGATGCCCAGCTGACGAATCGTCTGCGAAGGCTGAATGAAGGTACGCCCCACGTAACCGTTTTTGGTCAGCCCCTGTCCAAACGGGATGCCCGATTCCTGGGCGTATCCAACAGCGGCCGGGGTACCGGATTCCGGCACCGGCATCACCAGGTCACCGTCAGCCGGGAACTCACGTGCCAACTGGCGGCCCAGCTCAAGACGCACCGCGTTGACGGAGCGACCACGGATGTTGGAGTCCGGGCGCGCCAGGTAGACGTACTCAAAAATGCATCCAGCGTGGGTGGTCTCGGCAAAACGCTGCGAACGCACACCGGAAGCATCAATGGTCACCATCTCGCCTGGCTCGATCTCGCGGACGAACGATGCACCGACGATATCCAGCGCGCAAGTCTCGGATGCGACTACCCAACCACCGGACAGGCGCCCCAGGCACAGCGGGCGCACACCGTATGGGTCACGCGCGGCGTACAGCGTCTCGCCATCGGTGAAAGTAAGACAGAAAGCACCCTTCAAACGCGGCAGCAGTGCCATCGCGGCCGCTTCTACATTGGTGCTGCAGCCGTAATCTTCGGGGTGGTCAATCTTGCCGGTTTCGTCGGCAAGCAAAGTGGTCATGATTGCGGAGTCACTGGGCAGCTCGCCCTCTTCACGCAGCAGGCCCTTGTCGACCGCCTCATGGAACAGCGTGAGGTGGTTGGTCAGGTTGCCGTTGTGCCCCAGCGCGATGTCCGTGCCGTCGGAGGCCATCTGGAACATCGGCTGTGCATTCTCCCACGCAGGAGCGCCAGCGGTGGTGTAGCGCGTGTGCCCCACCGCTACGTGCCCCTTCAGAGCGTCGAGCGTCTGCTCATCAAAAACCTGGGAAACAAGGCCCAGGTCCTTGAATACGAGAATTTGGTCGCCGTCGCCGACTGCGATACCGGCGGCTTCCTGGCCGCGATGCTGCAGGGCAAACAGGCCATAGTAGGTGAGTTTGGACACGTCTTCGCCAGGTGCCCAAACGCCAAAAACGCCACATTCTTCGCGCGGGGATGTCTCCCCCAAATCGTCGTATGGCGAAATTGGCAAAAGTTTGGTCTTTGGTGCACCTGAAATGTTGGTATCGGCCACGACATTCACACTAATAGCCCCACCCGCCTGGGCACCAATTCAGCATCCCCCCACGGGCTTTAAGAAATGCGCGCCACCGGCAGATGATTCCCAATTTCCGCCGCGCGCGTTCCCGACATATCGATGTGCGCCTGCACCTGCTCTAACGTGATCATTCCGCACGCGAGTCCCAGCCAAATCTCCGGCGACATCTCCACGACATTGGGCGGCGTACCGCGCGTGTGCCTGGGGCCCTCAATGCACTGGACCGCGACGAAGGGCGGCACGCGCACCTCGACGCTATGCCCCGGAGCCTCTTGGGCGAGCATCCGCACGGACAGACGTACCGCTTTGGCAAGGCTCGCACGGCTTAACGACGACCCCTGCGCCCCATCCGGCCCGATGAAGGAGGCAGCCTCTTGGTCAGATAGCAATTCGCGGCCGAGAAGCCGTTGCGCCGCCCAGGGTGCGGCGGTGGAAAGAGCGCTGCGAACGTCGAAAGGCGAGATTTTGGATACCATAACCTCATCCTAGAGTTATGCTTTCATATATGGATACGCAGTCAACTGAAAAAGCTGAACAGGTGCATGCTCCAGCGTCACCATCTCTTGTACTCCGTTTTATGGCATCGCCGACCGATGTCATTATGGCCGGAACCAATTCTGTCCACGGCGGCCGTGTGTTGCAGTGGATTGACAAGGCCGCTTACGCCTGCGCGACCGGCTGGTCGGGACGCTACTGCGTGACTGCGTACTTCGGTCACATTCACTTCACTCGCCCGATTCCCAGTGGCCACATTGTCGAGGTGCGCTCCAAGATTGCGCATACCGGCCGCAGTTCCATGCACATCGTCAACGAAGTGCTCTCGGCTGATCCGCGCGAGGGCAAGTTCACCCGCGCAGCTGACTGCCTGGTGATCTTCGTGGCCATGGATGAAAACGGTAAGTCGACTCCGGTGCCGAAGTGGGTGCCGCAAACAGAGGAAGAAGAGCGCGTTGAGAAAGCCGCTCTTTCCCGTTTTGAGCTCCGCCGCGACATCGAAGCCAGCATGCGCGCGCAGACCTACTCCGCGGACTCTTCCGCACCCGAACTGACCACACGTTTCCTGGCAAAGCCGACCGATGTCAACTGGGGCGGAAACGTCCACGGCGGCACCGCCATGGAGTGGATCGACGAGGCTGCGACGGCAGTTACCACCAACTGGGCAGGGCGCCAGACCATTTCTGTCTACGCAGGTGGTATTCGCTTCTACAGCCCAATCCACATTGGCGACCTGGTTGAGGTGCGCGCACGCATCCTGCGTACAGGCACGACCTCGATGCACCTGTCGGTGCAGGTCTACTGCTGTGAGCCCCGCAAGGGTGTCGGCGGCCTGCGCAAGGCACTGCATTCGACCATGACGTATGTCGCAATTGATGACGATTTCAACCCGCAGCCGGTACCGCACTTCCAGCCGACGACGGATGAGGACAAGCGCCTGCACGCTCACGATCTGTCACTGAAGGCATTGCGTGACAAGTACAGCCCGCTGCCGCTGATTGAGCGCGAACAGGATTAAGCCGCCTGGCTACCCGGCTTCCTGTTTTTCCACCAGATGGATAGGAACATCCAGCCAATCAGCGCGAAGGTGATGTAGGTGACGTACCGGTCAATCGTCTGCAGGGAGCCCTGGATGCTTGGGCCAAACTTCAGGCCCAAGTACAGGTAGAAGCACTTGAGCATTGCGGCACAGAAGAAGAGGTACACGCCTACTACCCAGCCGCGCACCTTCGCAATACCACCGATGGCCACGACAATCGTGGCCGGAATCGGCGAGAATGGCACAAACGATGCCAGCACACTCAGCCCGATGCGTTCATAGATGAAGTTCTCCATCTTCTTAAACCATCGCGGTGGGTGTCCGCCGAAACTCATCGTTATGAATTCCGTGCCCCACTTCTTGCCCATCCAGTAGAAGAACGGCATGAACTTGATTGTCGAAAGCGCCGCAATCACTACAACAGCGAAGAGGAAGAGCGGCCGGTCCTCGTTTTCCGACGCGAGAATCAGCACCGACAGATTCGATCCTGTCAGCCATGTGTGCAAGAACGTGTACTTGAGCAGCAAAACCGCACGGAACGGGATGATTGCAAAGCCGTACACGGCAACCAGCATCAGCGATGCATAGAGAAGCTTGTCTATTTTGTCCGGCTCACGCAGGAAGCTCGGCAGATCCTCACGAGGGTCGTGCTCGGCCTCGTTACGCATGTCGGGTGAAGTCATGAACCACAGTTTAACTGCACGCCCTCTTCTGCAGCAGGAGCCGCAGACTAGGCCATTACGTACGGCTCAGACGCACTCGCCAAGGACGAGCGCAGCGCCGCCTACTATCCTGAGAAGATATGACCACCGATTCACCCGCGCCTGTGCCCGCACAGCAGCCTCACGCAGCACGGTCTGAGTCTTCCTCACCATCGCTTGACGACGGCCAGGAGAACGCATCCTCACCGAGCATGCTGCAACGTGTTCGCGCCGCTATCCCGCCTGTTTCCATCCTGGTACTGACGGCGGTATTCCTCTTCGCCGGGTGGTTCACGCTCTTCGGTCCTATCAATGTTCTGGCGTGGCGTGGTGGCACGTTCCCCCGCACCGAGGCAGACCGCCCTTACTATCAGCAGGCTCTGAAGGATGTTGCGCGCTATCAGTACGAGGAGCAGCCCTCCCCTGAGGTTTACTTCGGCCTGGCGTGTGGCGCTACTGATGACGACATCCGCAGCGTTATCCCCAAGGTCGGCGAGCACCCGAATTCAGACGCAGACCCAACTGCTGATGCAGATGCCGTCGCCGCCGCTGCTGCCACCAGGCCGGGTTCTGCACCCACAGCTGCGAACCAGACCGCGAAGCTGAATCCAAACCTTGACGCATTCGGCAACACGGTCGACTGCTCCGGTTCCTGGACTGCGCCATTCTTGTCATTCCTGCTCGCGTCCGCGGGTGTTCCGGTCTTTGATACGCCCGAGGATTCGGCTGCCGCAGCCGAGAACCCATGGCTGGTTACGGATGTCGAACAGCTCATGGATGCCTACAAGGCACATGATGCTTTCGTCACCGACAAGGACTTCTCTCCTCAGGTGGGTGACATCATTTTCTACCGCTACCCCGCAGGCCTTGGGGTGCACGCCAACATGGTTGTCGCGGTTCAGGGTGACTGGGTCACCATCGGTGGCGATGAGCTTGGCAAGGTCGGTCTAGCTAGCATGACCCTGCGCAACCGAGGTGGCATCGTGGGCTACGGTGCCACGGGCTACTTCGAGCAGGCACCGCTGGACGCCACCAAATAGCCAAGTTTAAATAGGCAAGTTTTCCTCGATGAGGTCGCGCAGAGCATCGTCGTCAGGCGAGACCTTGGAGCGGAAACGGCCGATGACCTCACCCTCGGGCGAGACAACGAACTTTTCGAAGTTCCACTTCACATCCCCAGCCTCGCCGTCGGCGTCCGGGGTTTCCTTCAACAGCTTGTACAGTGGGTGCGCGCCATGGCCGTTGACCTTCGTCTTTTGGAAGAGCGGGAAGGTAACGCCGAATTCGCGCTGGCAGAACTGCTTGATTTCCTCGGCGTTGCCGGGCTCTTGCCCACCGAACTGATTGCAGGGGAAGCCGAGGACGAAGAAGCCACGGGGTGCGAATTCGTCGAAAAGTCCTTGCAGATCGTCGTACTGATCCGTGAAACCGCACTCCGAGGCGGTGTTGACGATAAGCAGAACGTGGCCTGCCCAGTCATTCATCGTTGCTTCGTTGCCGTCGATGGTGGTCACTGGGATGTCGAAGAGATTGCTCATAAACCCCACACTAGGGCAGTCCCCCGATAGCCGTCAGAGGTAGCGACTAGCCGACCTGCTCCATGCCTTCAAAGAGCTCGCGGCCCAGCGGCACCGAAGAGTGGTTGACCGGCTGCGCACCCCCATCGACCGCCTGGTCAATGATGCCGACAACATCCTGGCGCAGCTTGTGCTCCCGCAGTTTCGAAGCGTTAACGGAGATGCGCACCGCGCGGCCCTTCTCCAGCGAGCGCTGCACCGAGGAGCGCACCGCACGGCGCCACCAACCGGCGCCGCCGAAGCCCTCGCCGATAGCCAGCACGCGAGTCGGATCAACAGCACCAGTGGTCAGGTCGCGGACACCATTTCGGTCCGCTGCCACTCGGAAGCCCAGCTCCGGCAGCACGTTCATGGTCTCGGGCGACATGGTCCACTTCGGTGGTGCAAAGACGTCCGTCTCAAAACCCATCGCACGCATCTGGCGCGTTGCGGCGGTCAGGCGCAAACGCGCTTCATGTTCGCTTAACGACGCAAATTCCGCGCCTCGGCCTCGAACTGACTGATCGAACCCCGCGAGAACAATCTCGATGCCGTCATCGCTACGACGGCGGAGCCAATCCAGCACCGCCGGAGCTTCCCGCAACGACCAGTTTTTACCCGCATGCGGCGCTACCAGCAGAGACGGTGTAATACCGCGCTGTTCCATCGCTGCCACGAAACGAGCGACGTCGAGCAATGTGCCATCGCGCAAACCCGACACCGACACCAAAAGCGGCGAACCGACCACACCACCGTCAACAGTTACGAGCTCTTTGCCCGCTGGACGAATGACCTGGTCGGTCGTCCGAATCTGTTCTTGCACCCCACTGCCTGCCATGGATTCAACAAAAACAGGCGTATGTAAATTTTTGGTAACGGAGAGGACAAGGCTTGGAGAATACTCAGAAGCCTTTCAAATAAGAGTTCAAAAAGCGCCATCGCAGCACATCAATGTGCGTCTGCAGCGCGGATTATCCCCAATGCACAACCTCATCGAGAGCCAGTCCCTTGCGCCAACCGAACTTCTCCAAGTCACGCTCCTCGGCCAGGTGCGTTACTGGACCAATGCACAGCCAGGCCACCGGGCGCACGGGTGCCTCGACACCGACAAAGTCAGCCAGGAAATCCTCATGGTAGAAACTGACCCAGCCGACGCCGAGCCCCTCTGCCGTAGCAGCCAGCCACAGATTCTGAATAGCCAGCGCGACTGACATGAGGCCGGTGTCATCGACGGTGTCGCGGCCGAGAATGTTCTTGCCGCCACGGGTCGGGTCATAGGTGACGACGATGCCCGTTCCCGAGTCCACGATTCCTTCAATCTGAATCGGATTGAAGGTCTCACGCCGCTCGCCTTCGAGCTTGGCCGCGAATTCAGCGCGACGTCCGGCTACGTGGTCGGCAAACTGCTGCAGGCGGTCCGGATTCTGAATGATATGAAAGTCCCACGGTTGGGACAGCCCCACCGACGGGGCTGCATGGGCCGCCGCCAACACGCGCATCAATCGCTCCCTGTCCACCACTTCTCCGGCGAATTCGCGGCGCACATCCCGCCGCCGAAAAAGGGTGTGGTAGACGGCCAACTGATCGTCGGAAAGCGAATCGGTGTCAAAACCCTGCGCGGACAGCAGCGTGCGCATATCCATGCCGTTACTCCACCGCACCAGCAGTGTGGACAATCCAGGCGTACTCGAAGGCAGTCTGACGCCAGCGTTCGTAACGACCGGAAACACCACCATGACCTGCGGACATCTCGGTCTTGAGCAGGAACTGCCCCGGCTGACCTCCGACAACCTCGCGCAGCTTGGCGATCCACTTTGCCGGCTCCACGTAGAGCACGCGGGTGTCGTTCAAACTAGTAATCGCGAGAATCTTCGGGTACTTCGCATCGGCCGAGATGTTCTCGTACGGCGCGTAGGAGGCCATGTAGTCGTAGACCTCCGGGTCGTGGTAGGGATCGCCCCACTCATCCCACTCCACCACGGTCAGCGGCAGCTCTGGCATCAGCATGGATGTCAGGCAGTCGACAAACGGGACCACGGCCTGAATGCCCGCGAACCTATCGCCAGCAATGTTCGCGACCACGCCCATCAGCATGCCGCCCGCCGAACCGCCGAGTGCTACCAGCTGCTCGCGTGTGGTCCACCCAGAATCCAGCAGGTAGTCAGCGACGGCGACGAAGTCAGTGAATGTGTTCTTCTTCGTGGTTGCGCGACCGTTCTCCCACCAGCCGCGGCCCATTTCGCCACCACCGCGGACGTGTGCAATGACAAAAATCATCCCACGATCCAGCAGCGACAGTCGCGCGATGGAAAAGCCAGGATCCATCGAGGCTTCATAGGAACCGTAGCCGTAGAGCAGCGTCGGATTCGGCTTGCTCAGGTCCAGGTCCGCGCGGTGGATAATCGATACCGGAATCTGGGCACCGTCGGCTGCACTCACCCATTCACGCTTGGCGACGTAATCACCGCGATTAAACTTCCCGCGAATCTTCTGCTCCTTGAGCAGCACCCGCTTGCCCGAGGCAATATCAATCTGCCAAAGCTGCGACGGCGTGGTGAAGGAGCCGTAAGCGTAGCGCAACACCGGGGTGTCCCATTCAGCATTGCCGGTAGTGCCTGCAGAGTAGAGCTCTTCGTCGAAGTCGAGCTCGACGAAGTTCACAGCGGACGCTGGCACTGGAGCAGCAGCATGGCTTGTATCAGAGGCATCACCAGCGGAGCCAGCACCATCCTCATCCTGACCCAATACCGCCAGCGCCACACGGCCAATACCGCCACGACGGTAACCAAACGCGATGTGCCCAGCGAAGCAGTCGACGCCCTCAACGCGGACGTCATCGCGGTGCGGAACCAGCTCAGTGAGATCCGAAATGCTGTCGAAAGACCCCGCCGGCACCATGGCCAGTGCGAAGTTCGAACCAGTCATATTGTGTGTAATCAGCCACATATCCCGGCCGCTAATGACGGCGTGATCGATGTCGTATTCAACACCGGCCTCACGCGGGCGCACGCAGGTGAACTCACCGGTCGGGTCACTGGCGTCCAGGTACCAAACCTCGGAAGTAATCTTCGAGGAGCTCTCAATAATCAGGTACTTTTCGCTGCGTACCGTGCCGACTCCAACCCAGTAGGCCTCATCGGGCTCATGGAAGACACAGACATCATCCTCGGTGGAGGTGCCCACGCGGTGACGCCACACGGAATCCGGCCGCCAGGCTTCGTCGACCTTCTGGTAGAAGATCCACTCGGAGCCGACCCAGGTAGCACCTGCGGCGATGCCCGCAATTTCGTCATCAAGCAGTTCACCCGTGCGCAGATCCTTTACGCGCAGCGTGTAGCGTTCGTCGCCTGTGACGTCGGTGGAATAGGCCAGCAGATTGCCGTCCGCGGAGACGCTCGCTGCGCCGAGGGCGAAGAAATCATGGCCTTCGGCCAGCTCGTTGGCATCCAGGATGACCTGTTCTCCTGGTGCTGGGGCATCGTCGGCGATGGTCGGCGGCGTCCACGCGGCAAGACCGTCACCGGCCTCCGCACGCACGCGACAGCTCATCCCGTAGGACTTGCCCTCCTGCGTGCGCGAGTAGTACCACCAGCCGTTAAGGCGAGTTGGGACCGACATGTCGGTCTCCTGCACGCGCGACTTGATCTCCTTAAAAATCGCGTCCGCGGTGCCGTCAAGATCGGAGGTAAAAGCCTCCGTATAGGCATTTTCAGCCTCTAGGTAGTCGATAACCTCGGAGTTTTCCTTATCGCGGAGCCACTCGAAGTTATCGGTGAAGTCCCTTCCGTGGAAGGACCGAGTCACCGGCTTCCGTTGTGCACGGGGTGCGGGCAAATCCTTTTTTGCAGGCTTGCCGACGGATGCCGAGTCCAAGGTCACTTCGCTCACGCAGGTTCTCCAATCCAGTCCGAGAAGCGGCGGCCCGACAGTCGTTCGTAGGCCTCGACGTACCGCTCGCGAGTTGCTTCCACAACACTACCCGGCAGCGCCGGCGGCGGAGTGCCCTCGTCCTTCTTCCAGCCGGACTTGGAGCAGGTCAGCCAGTTTCGGACGTACTGCTTGTCGAAGCTCGGGTTAACCGAACCCTCCTGGTAGGAGTCGGCTGGCCAGTAGCGGGAGGAGTCCGGGGTGAGAACCTCGTCGGCCAGCACCAGGTTGCCGTCGGAGTCGAGGCCGAACTCAAACTTGGTGTCGGCCAGGATGATGCCGCGCTTAGCAGCCAGTTCAGCAGCCTGGGAGTAGATGCGCAGGGTGGCATCGCGAAGCTCTTCGGCGCGCTTCTGCCCCAGGGACTCCACAACGGCGTCGAAGGAGACATTCTCGTCGTGCTCGCCCAGCTCAGCCTTGGTGGCCGGGGTAAAAATCGGTTCTGGCAACTTGGAGCCCTCGACGAGGCCCTCTGGCAGCTCAATGCCACAGACAGTGCCGTTTTCCTTGTACTCGACCAGGCCAGAGCCTGTCAGGTAGCCACGTGCGACGCACTCGAATGGCAGCATGTCCAGCTTCTTGCACACCAGCGCACGACCTAGGCACTCCTCCGGAATGCGCTCATCGTCAGCCGGGCCAGCCATGTGGTTCGGGAAGTCAATCTCATCGAAGAAGAACACGCTCATCGCGGTGAGCACTCGACCCTTGTCAGGAATCGGGGTCTCCAGAATGTGGTCGAAGGCAGAAATACGGTCACTGACCACAAGCAGCAGAGTCTCAGGGTCAATCTCGTAGATTTCCCGGACCTTGCCCGCGGAAAGATGGTTATACGAGGAAAGTTCAGGTCGCATGGCGATAAAGTCTAAACCCCTATACGCCTTTGCACTCTATTGATACCTCCGGCCGCCACCCCAACTAGTGGGGATTGACGCAATTACCGTCGTCAAGCGGGAAAACTTTTGAGATTCCGCAGTGCTGCCCATCGAATTTTTCACAGGTGGACGACGGTGTTTACCCCTCACCTCCCCCGCTCGGTAGATGACTGGGCAAAAATATTTCTAAAAACGTGACAGAAAACACCGATACCAGTATTGTCTAAATTTAGTAATTCACGTCACACTTCAAGGATTTTGAAGGGAACAATCACATGGCAGCTCAGGCCAACAATAACTCTCTGCGCCGCGCAGTCGTCGTCGGCGGTAACCGCATTCCGTTCGCTCGTTCTAACAAGGAATACGCTAACGAGTCGAACCAGGACATGCTGACCGCCGCAATCGACGGTCTCGTCGCTCGCTTCGGTATCGGCGGCGAGCGCCTCGGCGCAGTCTCCGCCGGCGCTGTACTGAAGCACTCCCGTGACTTTAACCTCACCCGTGAGTGTGTCCTCGGCTCCGCACTGGCGCCGGACACCCCGGCTTTCGACATTCAGATGGCATGTGCCACCGGCATGGAAGCCCTCAACTCTGTCTCCAACATGATCAAGCTGGGCCAGATTGACTCCGCCATCGCCGGCGGCGTGGACACCACCTCCGACGCTCCGATTGCTGTCAACGACCGTCTGCGCAAGATCCTGCTGGAGGCCAGCCGCCAGAAGTCCACTCTGGACATGGCAAAGGTCTTCCTGAAGGCTCGTCCGTCCGACCTGGCTCCAGACACTCCGTCGACCGGCGAGCCACGCACTGGCCTGTCCATGGGTGAGCACCAGGCAATCACCACCGCCAAGTGGGGCGTTACCCGCGCCGAGCAGGACGAGCTCGCCGCCGCTTCCCACCAGAACATGGCAAACGCTTACGACGAGGGCTTCTTCACTGACCTCGTCACCCCGTACAAGGGCGTTTCCCGCGACACCAACATGCGCCCGGACTCCACCCCGGAGAAGCTGGCCAAGCTCAAGCCAGTCTTCGGCCGCGGCCTGGAAGCAGAGCCGACCATGACCGCCGGTAACTCCACTCCGCTTACCGACGGCGCCTCCGCCGTCCTCGTCTCCACCCCGGAGTGGGCCGCTGAGCGCGGTCTGCCGGTGCTTGCCGACGTCGTCGATTCCGAGGCGGCCGCAGTTGACTTCGTCCACGGCGACGAGGGCCTGCTGATGGCTCCGGCTTACGCCACCCCGCGCCTGCTGGCCCGCAACGGCTGGACCTTCGACGACTTCGACTTCTTCGAGATCCACGAGGCCTTCGCCGGCACTGTCCTGTCCACCATGAAGGCATGGGAGGACGAGGAGTTCTGCCGCACCAAGCTCGGACTGGAAGGCCCGCTGGGCTCCATCCCGCGCGAGAAGCTCAACGTCAAGGGCTCTTCTCTGGCAGCCGGCCACCCATTCGCCGCTACCGGCGGCCGCATTGTGGCAGCCCTCGCCAAGATGCTGCGCCAGAAGGCAGACGAGACCGGCAAGACCACTCGCGGCCTGATCTCCGTTTGTGCTGCGGGCGGCCAGGGTGTTGTCGCAGTTCTCGAGGCTCGCGTCTAAAAGCGCACCACCGATAAAGACACTTTTACTTTCAAGGAGAATTTTCCATGACCGATAAGTACCAGGAACTCGTCAACGGTGGTCCGCTCACTGGACTGGCTAAGGCCGCTGGCCTGCCGCAGCCACCGTTCCTGCGCCGCCACAAGCCGGGCGGTCCGCTGCTGAACAACGACAAGGTGCTCGTCACCGGCGAGGGTGCAGATGCAGACGCAGTTGCAGCTCAGCTGGCTGAGTGGGGTCTGCAGGTCCGTCGTGGCAACGCCGCTGACGACAAGATTGGTGCCATTGTCCTCGTCGCCACTGAGGCCAAGCGTCCGGCAGAGCTGCAGGGCCCAGTGCTCGCTGCTGCAAAGCACATGCGCAAGCTGGACAAGGGTGGTCGCATCGTCACCGTCTCCCGCGCCAAGGATGCTCACCACAACGCAACCCCGGCCGAGATCGCTGAGAACGCTGTCGCCGGTGGTATCGAGGGCCTGATTCGCTCCCTCGGCCACGAGGTTCGTGGCGGCTCCACCGCCAACGGCATCCTCGTTGCTCCGGGGGTCTCGGTCACCGCGCCATCCGTGATTTCCTCCCTGCACTTCTTCCTCTCCGGCCGCTCGGCCTTCATCGACGGCCAGTTCCTCCGCGTCACCTCCGACGCGGGCGAGATCCCGTCCGACTGGGATAAGCCGCTGGCTGGCAAGGTTGCCGCTGTCACCGGTTCCGCCCGTGGTATCGGTGCCGCTATCGCTCGCCAGCTCAAGGCTGACGGCGCAGAGGTCATCGTCATCGACGTTCCACAGGCGGGCGAGGCTCTGTCCAAGGTTGCCAACGAGCTCGGTGGCCTGGCTCTGCAGCAGGACATCACTGCCGACGACGCCGGCAACGCCATTGCCGATGCCGCTGTGGCCCGCTACGGTCGCCTGGACATCGTCATCCACAACGCAGGCATCACCCGCGACAAGATGTTCGCCAACATGGACGACGCCAAGTGGGGCTCGGTCATCGCCGTCAACATCGAGTCTCAGCTGAAGATGAACGAGCAGCTGCTGAACCACAAGGCCTTCGAGAAGGCTCCGCGTATTGCCACCATGGCTTCCACCTCCGGTATCGCAGGTAACCGCGGCCAGACCAACTACGCCACCTCCAAGGCCGGCGTTATCGCAATGGTCGAGGCTTACGCTGAGGAGTTTGCTAAGCGCGGCGGCAACATCAACGCTGTTGCTCCGGGCTTCATCGAGACCGACATGACCGCTGCTATTCCGTTCGTCAACCGCCAGGTTGCTCGACGCGTGAACTCGCTGCAGCAGGGTGGCCAGCCGGGCGATGTCGCCCAGGCAATCGCCTTCCTGGTCTCCGACCGCGCTCTCGGCGTCAATGGTCACGTCCTGCGCGTCTGCGGTCAGAACATCGTCGGCGCCTAAGCGAAGTCGCGGCTTCCGCATAGGCTCCCGATAAGGAGGAAAGAGGAAAACTTATGGCTAAGACCCTGGATGCCATTCCCAATCTGGTTCCGCTCTACGCCAAGGCAGCTGCTGGTTCGGCGAAGAAACGCCCGAACTCCACCGAAATCAAGGTCGATGAACTAGTGGTCAAGGGCGTCACTGTCGATGCCGACCGTGACCAGGACTTCCGCGACGTCGTTGGCGCCCCGAAGTCTGAACAGGCTTTCTTCGGCCACATCCACGCCCTAATCATGCCCATCCAGATGGAGCTAATGGCTGCGGATGATTTCCCGCTGCCGATGATGGGCCTGGTCCACACCGAGAACACCTACCGCGAAATCTCGCCTGTCACACTCGGTGGCAAAGTTGATATCGCGGTGAAGGTTGCCGCATTCCGCGCTCACCGCTCGGGCACTGAGGTTGTTCTGGAGTCAACTGTTACATCGTCCACATCCGGCGCCACCTTGGTCGAGGAGCAGTCGGTGTATCTGGCCAAGGGCGTTCGCCTGAAGGATGCCGAGGGCTTCGAAGAGGTCCAGGCACAGCGTGAGGCCATCAAGTCCGGCGCCGAGACCATCAAACGCGAGCAGTTCAAGGTTCCCTTCCCCACCGCTCAGTGGAAGCTGGCTGGCAACACCGGCCGCAAGTGGGCCAAGGTTTCCGGTGACTGGAACCCGATTCACATCACCTCTGTCTCCGCGAAGGCTCTGGGCATGCCAGCAGCGATTGCACACGGCATGTACACCGCCTCCCGCGCGCTGGCTGAGGCACAGGTTCTGCCGGGTCAGTCGTACGAGTTCCAGATTTCCTTCGGTGCGCCGGTCGTTCTGCCGACCACCATCAATGTCGCACTCACCCACACCGGTGACGGCGCGGGTGCCGCACACGATCTGACTGATGGCAGCTCCAACATTGGCCGCGCAGTCAAAATCGTCGCATGGGACCGCAAGAAGAAGCGTCCGCACTTCACCGGAAGTGTTCGCCCACTGAAGTAGTGGATTTCGCTATGCATCTGTAGTTATTCCATAACGCATTGATGCTAAGCGCTGTAGAAAAGGCCGCACTTTGGAAACCCAGTCATCTCGTTGACTGGTTCATTCCAAAGCGCGGCCTTTTTGTTTGCCCTGTTTGGCTCCGCTGAGAGGCCTCTGGAATCTACCTCCCCTCGTTGGGGAGACACCCCCGCTGCCAGCCCCGCTATCTTTCTCGCCTTGAAAATCAACTGCTGGATTTTTCTGCCGTTAATACAGAGCCGCGGCTTTACTTCTCAATTGCATTACTAAGCACGTTCAGTCTTACGTAAGCAGCACCTTGTTGACACCACGTTCACTCCTGTACGTTATTGTTCAACCCATTGAACACAGGAGGTAATTGAGTGTCTTCATCCTCGAAGACGCCGCTGACTTTCACGGAACTCCCACTGGAGGAGTCACCCAGAATCGTGTACTTCTCCAGTGCCTCTGAAAACACTCACCGGTTCGTCCAAAAGCTTGCTCAACCCGCAGCACGCATCCCGTTACATCCGCGAAAAGACGGAATGATTCGCGTCTGCAGACCATTTGTCCTGATTACACCGACTTATGGCGGCGGATGTCGTCGCCGCGCAGTACCCAAGCAAGTCATCGCTTTTCTCAACGACGAAACCAATAGGAGTTTCATCCGCGGTGTCATCACCTCGGGAAACACGAATTTCGGCACCGACTATTGCATAGCCGGAGCCATCATTTCTGCAAAATGCCAGGTCCCGGAGCTGTATCACTACGAGCTACTGGGGACAGACCACGATGTGGAGAACGTCCGAGAGGGCCTGGAAAAATTCTGGAGGAGTGCTACTTCTTGAACATCTACAGCTATTCAACTACGCCACCGTCTTTTCGGAAAGACCCATCTGCACGCCTTCGGCCAATCAACTGGAACCGAGTGCAAGATGACAAAGATCTCGAAGTGTGGAATCGCCTAACAGCAAATTTTTGGCTGCCTGAGAAAGTCCCGCTGTCCAATGACCTTGCAGACTGGCGGCGTCTCACCGATCTAGAACGCGAGCTGACTATGAAGGTCTTCACAGGACTGACCATGCTCGACACAGTGCAGGCGTCTGTCGGAGAGATTTCCCAAATTCAAGATGCCCGCACTGAACATGAAGAGGCGGTCTATACCAACATCGCTTTCATGCAAGCAGTGCATGCAAAGTCCTATTCTTCAGTTTTTTCAACGCTGTCCAATACCCCTGACATCGACGCTGCCTACCAATGGGCAGTCGGCAATGACATCCTGCAGGCACGTTCAAAAGCTGTGCTCAAACACTATTACGGTGCCGTTCCACTCAAGCGAAAGGCGGCAGCAACGCTTCTTTCGTCTTTCTCGCTTTACGCCGGTTTCTACCTCCCGCTGCACTTCGCATCACGAGGCATCCTGACCAACACCGCCGACATGGTGCGCCTGATCCTGCGTGACAAAGCTGTGCACGGCTATTACTCCGGCTACAAATTCCAGCGCGGCGTAGAAACCTACGACGCCACCACGCAAACGCAGATGAAGGCTTTCGTCTTCGAGCTTCTCGACGAGCTATACCAGCTCGAACTGAGGTACTCCGAAGCTCTATACGAGCCACTCGGGCTTTACGACGACGTTGCCAACTTCATTCGATACAACGCCAACAAAGCGCTTATGAACTTGGGATATCCGCAGCGGTTTAACCATGATGAGACCGCTTTCAAACCCGAGATTCTCGCCGCCCTCACCCCGGGATCAGATGAAAACCACGACTTTTTCTCCGGTTCCGGCTCCGCATATGTCATCGGAAAAGCCGAAGACACCGCAGACGAAGACTGGGATTTCTAAACCCGCGTCTTTCCCCATACATCCTAAGAAAGGAACATTCGCATGACTGCACAGATTTCTATCCTGGTAGGAAGCTTGCGTCGAGCCTCCTATGCACGAAAGATTGCACTCAAGGCAGCCACGTACTTCCCCGATGACTTCAAAGTCGACATCGTCGAGATTCGTGACCTCCCTCTCTACAACTTCGACTACGACGACCCCGCAGTGTCCGATATTGCGACTCCCGCGGAATACACCAGTTTCCGGGAAACCATTAAAGCCAGCGATGGCATCCTATTTGTCACCCCAGAAAACAACCGCACAATTCCTGCAGCTCTGAAGAATGCCGTTGACATCGGATCTAAGCCCAACGGTGATGTGGCATGGAAGAACCTGCCCGCGGGAATTATCAGCCACTCCGTCGGCCGTATGGGAGGTTATAGCTCTCAGAAGAACTTGCGACTCGCGCTGTCGTACTTCGACATGCCGATGCTCGGTCAGCCAGAGGTCTTCCTGGGACAATCGCCAACAC
The DNA here is from genome assembly GCF_001838335.1 of Corynebacterium sp. HMSC075F02. Taxonomy (NCBI): domain Bacteria; kingdom Bacillati; phylum Actinomycetota; class Actinomycetes; order Mycobacteriales; family Corynebacteriaceae; genus Corynebacterium; species Corynebacterium sp. HMSC075F02. Next base: position 37,802 of record NZ_KV836330.1, read on the forward strand.
TCATTGACGAACAAGGAGAATTCACGTCGTCAAGCACTGAGGACTTTGTTCGCGACTACATCAACAGATTTGCAGACCTAGTTCGCGAGCAGAGCCCACGCCACTAACTGAAATCCCCTAATCAGCGCAGCGTTACTGGGGATATCACCGTATGAAGATTCTTCACTGACTAGGATCAAACGCTGCGTTCTCTGCGCGGTTAAGCGCTCGTCGTTAGGCTCATTTTCATGACTGTTTCTATTTCGGCCGTGATCGCGCTTAACGACGACCCTCGCGCCGCTGCGCGGTTTTACGCCGAAGGTTTTCACTCCAACATCAAGCCCAACTCCACCACGCTCACCATCGGTGGGATGGACTTCGAGCTCATTGAGGACGGGAACCGCCGATTAACCCCCGCTGTGTCTTTTTTGGTGCGATTTGCCCCTGGTCAGGAAAACCAGCTGCGCAGACTGTGGGAGCATCTGATGGCGGGTGATGAAACCATCAGCGGTGGTGCTACGCTCATGCCCCTGACCAGCTACGATTTCTCGCCGCTCTTTGGCTGGTTGGTAGACGGCAATGGGGTCAACTGGCAACTGATGATTAATTCCTTAACCAGCGGGGCTGCAAGCACGGACGCTGCCGCAAAGACAGCGAATCCCGCCGTTATTCCCTACTTCATGTGGACAGGCGACGAACCACAGGCTGCCGCCGCCACCGAGGTATACAACCAACTTTTCGGGTCAGAGAATTTCATGACGCTCGACTCGCCGGGCATGCACACTTTCACCTTCGGCGACGGTGTGGCGATGCGTCTCTCCAGCGATTCTGCCGAAGAGGTCGAAAGCGCCTGCCAAGCGCTTGGCCTTACAGGCGCTGAGGTTGCCGAGGGCACGGAAACCGTCGTCAAGCCTGACCGATTCGGCGTGTACTGGACGCTCTAGAGTTACTTACGGGTCAACGCGATTGTCGCGCCGACGACCAAGACCAGAAGCACCGCCCCCATAGAGAACCACATCATCTTCGAGGAGCCGTCATCCTCGTTTTCTTCGGTGGTCTTCGGATTCTGCTGGCTACTAGTCGGGGTTTCGCTACTTGGCGACTTGTGCGCGACCTGTTCAAAAGCTGGGCCCGGAATCTTCTCGCCGACCAACTCCGTGGTTAGCTGATAAGTCACCGGGACATTTTGAACATCCGCGACATCGTGGGATTTACCGGCGCCCCAACTGTTGTTGAAGAAGACAACGATGTACTGGTCACCATCCAGCCACGCTCTTTCAGCCTCGTAATCGCCCGACTTTTCACTATCTTCGCCGATCCGATTGCGGTAGTTAATCCGGGCCGAGTTACCAAATGTTGTCTCTTCGCCGATCTGGTGTTCATTTACAGGACGGGTTTCCTCGCTACCGGCGAGTTGGCGTGCCGAATTCAGCGTCTTGATATCCAGGCCGGAGATCTGTGCAAGCTTGTCCGCTTCTGGGGCGTCAATGAGTTTGACGGCGCCGCGGAGCTGCTGCCCATACTCGGACTTGATCTTGTACACGTGCGTCTCACCAGGAACAATGTCGGCCGTGACGCTGCTGATGTTGTCGACAGTAAGTTCCGTGGCGTCATCGAACCACGAACCTGGGGTGACCTTCTTAGCCTGATCTGCTTCCGGTGTCGCGGGCGGAGGGTTCAAGCTCTCCTTGTCGGACGGGAACGCCTCCGGCACATCAGTCAGGTTTTCGTTGGCGAAACGCTTGATGGTCACTTCTGCAGGAATGTCCTGACCTTCGAAGGGGCCTCCTTTTCGGGCCACGGAGAACACCATATTGCCCGACTTACAGTCCCCCTCCGCTCCTCCGGACTGCTTGGTTGTTATCGATGCGAAAAGGGGGCCATTGGAGTCGATGATGCCATTGCCGAAATCATTGGCAAGGAAGCAACTGCTGTCGTCCAAATGCATAGTAAGCGAGAAGTTGCGGACATCTAGGTCCATCAAAGTCGCGCCTGACGACGCTCCCGGCACCGTGGCCGCACTAATTGCAAGCCGCTCTCCCTCAGCGACCGGGACGGAGAAGTACTCAGCACCGTCGCCTTCCTGATTACTGATGCTGCGCTCGGACTCAGGAGTCTTTTCCCGCAGCTTGGTCGAGAACGTTTCCACGTCGGCAGGCACCTGGGGAGCGCTCGTAGGAGCGTCGCCGCCCTGTATCTCTTGCGCGCTGGACTTCGCGGTGCGTGCGGTGCGGGTCGCCAGCGTCTTCATGGACTCAGCCAGCGAATCGGAGTCCTGGGCATCTAGGTACTCGCAGCCTATTGCGCCTGTGCACGCCCTGCTTTGATTCCCGCAAAAGAGCCTACGAGCACCAGCAACATGGAAATAGTGGGCACGACCGCCGAGAGTTGTCTTGTTCTGATCATGTGGTCGGTTCCTTTTCTTCCAGCGTGAAAAGAACGTTACCCGACAAAAGCATCCGCGCAATGGAAACTTATTAGAAGTGCGGTGGCTTTCTAGGGCTCACACAAGCAGCGCCACTCGTGGCGCACTCCGAGCTAGCGCACACGTTCTTCCAGCACCTCTGGATCGACAGACAAAAAGTGTGTCTGATTCTCAAGATAATGACTGGGCAGACACCAAAAATTACGGACTCCACACGTGAATACGGGCTGCAAATGTGAAACTGTGCGAGTCTATGACACTTTCAGGCCATTTTTCGGGCCATTTTTGACATAAACGCAGTCAGTAATTCGGATCGACCCGCCGTCGCTGACATAAACTCAGTCAGTAACTCGCATTGAGGTAAGTATCGAAGGCGCCCACCCGCCGACGCGCCGGTCGACACGCCGAGCGGGCACACTTTTTGGGGATGCGGACGGAATCTTGGAGGATTCC